>JAITCR010000065.1 GCA_031282985.1 Nitrososphaerota archaeon
GTTAGGTGGTTTAGGGTGAGGTCTGGTAAGGGGGTTGTTTTGTTGTGGATGTGTTTTTGTGGGCGCTTGTTTGGTGTTGTTAAATGGGGGTTTGGTATGGGTTATTGTTTGTTTCGGGGCTGGGTGGGTGAGGGTGAGTTTTTTTGTGTTTTTTTGGTGTATAATTTGTGGAGAGTTTTGAATATTGTGGGGTTTTAAAGTTTTTGTAGGCAATACAGTTGTAGAGCACAATAAACGCATGAAAAAATTCAGAATCCTTCGACTGAGAAATTTGCGGTTGTTTGTCATTTATGTTGAATGTTTTGAAAAAATTTACGGTACCTAAAAATATGGGTCTCTCTAGGAAGCGTCGTAAATGTCAGTATAACGCTGATTTTATGGCTGATGTTTTGTTTTCTTCAGTTCTTTAGGTTTCATGCGTAAGCCGTGTACCAACAAGATAATCGTAGCAGCAGACTTTCATGATAGGCTTATTGATTTATCTGGTGATGTTTTTGTCAAGTGTCAAGTTTGCTTTTTTGTTTGAAGTGTTGTGCTGTAACTACTCTTTTTGTATGGTAACATTTTAATTTGCTGTGGTTTTAAGTTTAAGACGGGATAATCTTAGTTGAGTGATGAAGTTAAATGTTCAAAGCCTGCGTGTGACAAGTTTACGGCAATTAATGAGTTAGCTAAAAGACGTGGTTTTTTCTGGTCGTCTTTTGAGATTTATGGTGGAAGTGGCGGTTTTGTAACTTATGGTCCGTTGGGTACGCGTTTAAAGCAGAATGTGGAAGCGCGTCTTCGTGAGTTATTTGTTAAGAAAATAGGTATTTTTGAAATGGAGTCATCTGTTATAGCGCCTAGTAAAGTGTTTGAAGCAAGTGGTCATGTTGATCACTTTAAAGAACCTATGGTTGAATGTCAAAAGTGTCATACTCGTTTTCGTGCGGATCATCTTTTAGAGGAAAAGGGCGTAAGCAGTAAAGAAGCAGAAAAAATGTCTCTTGATGAGGTTGCACAGGCAATTGTCACTCATGAAATTGTTTGTCCTGATTGTAAAGGTCAATTTGGTAAACCTCAACGTTACCTGACAATGTTTGAGACCACTATTGGTCCTTATAGTGGTGCTGTTGGTTATGGTCGACCTGAAGCGGCGCAAAATATTTTTGTTGAATTTAATCGTCTTTTTAATATTGCACGTGAAAAGTTGCCTTTTGGCGCTATTCAAATTGGTCATGCTCTTCGTAATGAAATTTCGCCTAGGCAGGGTCTTATACGGTTGCGTGAATTTACAATTTCTGATTTGGAATTCTTCTTTGACCCAGAGGATCAGAGGTGCAAATTTATTTCTGAAATGGCTAATGAAGTTCTGCCAGTTTTGTTGTGTGATACACGACTAAAAGAGTGTGAAGATGTTACCCTTTTTACTGTCCGTGAAGCTTTAGATAAAAAAATTATTCTTTGTGAATGGCAAGCATTTTTTATGGCAATGGCAAAACGTCTTCTTGTTGAATTAGGTGTACCTATGGAGCGGCAACGTTTTCTTGAAAAGCTTCCTTGGGAGAAAGCGCATTATAGTACGCAAAGTTTTGATCAAGAAGTTCTTGTTGATCGTTGGGGTTGGGTAGAGGTTTCTGGTCATGCTTACCGTACAGATTATGATTTATTATGTCATATGAAGGTAAGTGGTGTTGATTTACGGGTCTATAAGGAATATCCTGTGCCTGTTGAGCGGGAAGAGTTAGCTGTTAAGCCTATAATGGCAAAGTTTGGTCCCGCATATAAGGGTGATGCGGGTAAAGTTGCTGCAGAGCTTGCAAAAATTCCAATAGATACAGTTATTGCAGATATGGACAAAGACGGGTATGTGACTGTTGGTAACTATAAAGTTTTCAAAGAACAAGTCGAAATTGGTTGCCAAAAAACAGTTGAACGTGGTACGCGTTTTATTCCACATGTTGTGGAACCCAGTTTTGGTTGTGACCGCTTATTCTATGTTGCACTTGAATACGCATATAACGTTAAAGATGATCGGGTAATACTGAGTTTTCCTAAGTGTATAACGCCTATTCAAGTGGGTATTTATCCTTTAATGGGTAGAGATGGTCTTGATACTAAAGCGTTAGAGATTCAGAAACAATTAACTCAGGCTGGATTTATGACTGATTATGATGAAGCAGGCTCTATTGGCAGACGATATGCTCGTGCAGATGAGGCAGGCGTAGCATTAGGCGTAACTGTTGATTATGACACCCTTAATGATGATACAGTAACTATTCGTGACCGCGACAGCTGGCAACAAGTACGTACACCCATTAAAAAATTGCCTGAATTACTGTATCAGTACTTTGCTGGGAAAATAGATTTTGAATTGTTAGGCAAAATAGTTCAAAATAAGTAGCTACCTTTTTTAATGAAAACAAGTATACAAAGCATTGTAAAGAAAGAGAATATTTGAGAGGAGCGCAAAAACAATTTGGTACTTCCTGCAGAAACAGAAGAGCGCGTAAAGCGTAGAGCCCTAAATACATGTTCGGATAATCTACGTAAGGTTGTAGATGTTTCACGAAAAATTCCCCAAATAGTTGAATACTTTGTAAATGGGGATAAAGAGAATGCAAAGAAGCTATTAACAGAAATACGTGCAGGCGAGACAGAGGTTGTCGAATCACGACGCATGGTTAGTCAGGAACTCGCTGAAATAGGCGCAATCCTCATAAGCAGAGAAGACTTTTTGAGATTTACAAATCTTTCAAGTGAAATAGCTGACTTTTCCGAAGGCATCGCTTTCTATTTAATAGAAATTATGGAACACAACTGGGTTGTATCTACAGACATAAAAAGTGACCTAGTTAGATTATCTTCAGCTGTCCTTGACGCGGTACTTAAACTCCGCGAAACTATGATGGTTCTCAATTATGGTTCACAAAAAACTTTAGAACGCGCTAAAGACGTAGAAATTGCCGAACGCATAGTTGATGATCAATACCGCACATTAACTATCAAAATTTTAAGCAGTCAACTAGAAACCCCTGCACTGTTTTTACTTAGAGACGTTTTACAAATGCTTGAAAACTGTGCTGACAAAGCCGAAGACGCTGCAGACACCGCACGCATGTTATCAATGGTAATGTAAAATTGGCACAACAAAACCTTGGGAACAAAAAAATCAAGGTTGAACTCATAGACAACTTTTTAGTCGTCTGGAACCCCAAAGAAGGCTCACACCTCTATAAAACAGCATACTATGGCAAGCCCATTGGTATTCCAAAACCAAAAATCCCCGAATTCGACGTACCCCTCATTTTAGATTTAATGGAAGGCCTCTATCTCGCAGAAACAGGACAAATCGAAATCATTGAAAACAAAAAACCTGTAAGCCTCAAAACATTACAAAAAAAAGCCATGCAACTATACGAAGAATTTGAAGTCAAATACACCGTTTACCATGACCTACGCACAAACGGACTAATAGTTATGCCAGGAATAAAATTCGGTTGCGACTTTGCCGTCTACAAATACGGCCCAGGCATAGAACACGCACCCTACATGGTTTCTGTAAAACCCCAAGGCAGTACCATTTCAGCAACAGAAATCGTAAAAGCCGGAAGGTTAGCAACAACCGTACGCAAACGCTTCATCATTGCAGTACCTAACAAAAATAAAGACAAAGAAGACGAAGGAAAAACAAAATATCTAATTTTCAAATGGTTCAAAGCTTAACTTACTTAACTGCCCAAAACCTGATTTAACAAATTGACCTTGACATTTTGATGCGGATAAACCTTTGCCGATGAAAGAACACATCCTGCCTCTATAGTTACATCATCAGCTATAACTGATACATCAGAAATTTTTGTTGGACTCAGCTGACTGGAACGAATTTTTACGTGTCTACCTATAATGCTATCCTGTATTTCTGCATAATCCTCAACTGCAACCCTATCCATAACTGCCGTGTTACTAATCACCGCATTTTTGCCAACACGAGTAAAATTATCAATACAACAATTACTCAAAATTGCGCCATCCTCTATTTGACAATGACGACCAATTAAAACTGACCCATTAACATGAATTCTTTTTCGCCTAATTTTCCGCACAATCTGCTCACGACATTTCTCGGAGTCACTACTTTTCCCTTGCACCCAAACACAACAATCCAAGTCAGTATGCAAACGTTCCCCAAAATCATTTAACACTGGAACATAATTATGCAATAAATACTTCATAGCCTCCAAATAATTCTTAGGCGTACCTACATCAAACCAGCTGCCTTTAAGCCTATAACCATAAACCGGATATCCCGATTGAATAACATATGGAATGAAATCGTAACCAAAATCAAGACGATTCCTATCTTTAATTATCTGCTGCACACCTTTTTCTTTAAATATCTCTCTAACCTCAGGAGAAATCACATACAAACCAGTATTTGCAAGATTACCCGGAGCATCTTTAGGCAAAGGCTTCTCAACAAACCGCTTAATTTTACCACTGCTATCAATATCTGCAATACCCAAACCTTCAACATTATCCACCTCCCGAAGCACAATAGTCAACGCCGCCCTTTTTTCCTTATGAAAATCCATTAAACGTTTAATTTCAACATCAAAAATATTATCCCCCTGAACAGCAAAAACAGGCGTTTTCAGGTTATAGTACTCCAGGTTAATACTAGCTGAGTCAGCACTACCTATATCATCAACATTAGGTTGATATCTAATATGCAAACGCGGTTTAATATTATAACGTGCACTAAACCCATAACCCGACTCAAAATAATCATACAGATTCCGGTAATTAGTGTAACCTTTTACCCCAAAAATAATGTTTCTAACACCCTGAGAGGCTAAGGAAAGAAGAGCAAATTCCACTAATGGCCTATTCAATAACCGTAGATAAGCCTTGCTTGTTTCAGCTGTTAAAGGCAACAAACGCGTAGCTTTCCCACCTACTGGAATAATAACAGTTAAATCCTTCAACAAATAACCCTCACCAGTTGAAACACAATTAACACCCAAACATTTCACCAACAATAATTTGTAGTAAACATAGATTAAACAAACTTTTTAAAACTACCTCTAATCACCAGACGAAACCTGTTTTCATAGCACAAACAACAAAAGAGTACACACATGTCTTTAACCCAAATCTGCAAATTAGAACCTGTATTCAGTAGACCTTAGACGTAATTTATTTGTTGATGTTGAATAGTGACATATTACTGACAGATTTTTATCAAAAACATGTAATCAGCGATGAAAAAGCACAGTCCACACATTTACAACATATCAACCAGCAATATCGATCAATATTAAACATGCTTACCAGAGAGTTTTCACATTTAGGGAGATGAAGCGGTTTTTTCATAATTTTGCTGGTTTTAACGTTTCTTTCTGGGAGACAAATTTTGCATTTTACCATTAATTTCCATCTACTTGTCCACTC
>JAITCR010000111.1 GCA_031282985.1 Nitrososphaerota archaeon
GCGAATTGTGGCATCACCGGTTGATTTTTTGAAGCAGTATTTTAAGCGTAATTTTTCTGAGTGTGGTTTCTCTGCTGATAAAGGACGTTTTAGCAGTATAATTAAACAGAAAAGAGACGACCGACAACAAAACGCCCTTTTCTTAAACACCCTACTTTATAACATCTTTACAGTCCGAATCAACCCAAAATAGTTTTGTCCCAATGCCCAAATAGCACAATACTTTAAGAGATTTGTGGAAAAAGATGAAAAGCACAGTTTTGACTAAAGCAGCCTTTTTTTAGCTTTTAAAAAATAACACGAAATATTGAGAAGAGTAAATGAAAACACTTCATAACTTCAAAGACCAAAAGAAATCATTGCATATTTCCCAATATAACACCTATGGGTTACACATACCGAGTTACGGTTATGAGATTTGTTTGGGTAACAAATTTTAATAGGGATTATTCTTTTTACGTTTTGTTAGAGGTTTGACATAGTTTGTGTGATAAAGTTTTGGTTACGTCTGCTTGGCCTTATATTAATGTGGTTCCTCATCTTGGGAATTTGGTTGGTTCTGTTTTGTCTGCGGATGTTGTGGCGCGTTATTATCGTTTGAGGGGTTGTGATGTTTTGTTTGTGAGTGGTTCGGATGAGCATGGTACGCCTATTGAGATTGAGGCGTTACGGTGTGGGGTGTCTCCTAAGGAGTTGACTGAGAGGAATCATGCGAGGGTTTTGGAGCTTTTTGAGCGGTGGGAGGTTTCTTTTGATAATTACACTTGTACAGAGAGTGGGGTGCATAAGGAGTTTGTTCAAAAAACTCTTCTGGAAATTCAACAAAACGGATATATTTTTGAGCAGGAAACGCAAATGTTGTATTGTGAGTATGATCACCGGTTTTTGCCGGACCGTTTTGTGGAGGGCAAGTGTCCTTTTTGTGGTGCTGAAAAAGCTAGGGGGGATCAGTGTGATGTTTGTGGTAAGCTCTTAGAGCCTACTTTACTGGTGGAGCCTTATTGTATAATTTGCAAAAACCAGCCGGTTGTTAAGGCTACTAGGCATTGGTATATTGATTTATCTATGCTTGCTGGGCCTTTGCGTGAGTATATTGAGGCTAATTTGCAGTTGCCTGCTAATGTGAAAAATTTCAGTTTAAACTGGATTAAAGAAGGCTTAAAACCTCGTGCTGTTACGCGTGATGTTGAGTGGGGTATACCTGTGCCTTTTAAGGGGGCGGAAGGAAAAACCATATACGTCTGGATAGATGCCGTGCTTGGCTACGTGTCTGCTGCTTTGGAATACGCGCAGCAGGTGGGACAACCTGAAAAATGGAAAGACTTTTGGCTAAATAAACAAGCAAAAACGCTATATTTTGTAGGCAAAGACAACATACCCTTCCACACAATTATATTGCCTGCATTGTTATTAGCGTCTGGGCAAGGGCATAATTTGCCTTGGAATGTTTCCGCAACAGAATTTCTGCAATTTCACGACAAAAAAGCTTCAAAAAGCCAACGCATAGGCATATGGATAGACGAAGCCTTGGAAATGTTTCCCGTAGATTACTGGCGCTTCTTCTTAATGGCCACTCGCCCTGAAAGTAAAGACACCAATTTTACCTGGAGCGTGTTTGCAGATAAAATAAATGCTGATTTAAATGACACCTTTGGTAACTTTATACACCGCACCCTCTCCTTTATACATAACAAATTTGACGGCATAATTCCCACACCAACTAAACTTGACACAGCCGACCAGGCCATACTTGACACGGTTAAGGAAAAGGTGGAGCAAATTGCTAAAGACATAGAAGCCGGATGGCTACAATCTGCCGCTACAACACTTATTAGTATAAGCCGAATCGGCAACCAATACTTAAACACCAAAGAACCCTGGAATCTCTTAAAAACCGACAAAGAAAAAGCAGGCACCATATTCTACGTCGCAACACAAATAGTTAAAGCAATCACCGTCACATCAGCCCCCTTCATACCCCAAACAGCCCAACAAATATGGCAAACCCTACAATTACCCCAAAACATAAACACTTGGAACGACGCCACCACACCCATAGAGGCAGGACATAAAATAGCCAAACCCCAACCATTATTCCACAAAATCGAAACAGACGAAACAAAACTAGACAAACAGCTAACAGAAACCCGACAAAAACTTACAACAACACCAACATCAACACCAAAATAACACCTACACACAAAAAACAGGCTGCACAAAAATGACAACAATTCAAATACGCGCTGACCTCCATGTACACACAACGTATTCAAACGACTCCCTAATCACACCAAAACACCTAATACATTACGCCAAAAAAAACGGCCTAAACGCAGTCGCAGTCACCGACCACAACTATCTGACCGGAGCCCTTAAAATAGCCAAAGACACCAAAGACTTCCTAATAATACCAGGCATAGAAATCTCCAGCACCAATGGCCACATCATCGCATTAAACATAACAGAACCCATACCCCAAGGACTAACCGCCACAGAAACCATAGAACACATACACACACTAGACGGCACAGCCATCGCCTGCCACCCATATGTATATTTTAAAGGCTGCCTAAGAAACAATGTCAACAACAAATTCGACGCCATAGAAGTAATTAACGCACGAGCCTTCCCCTTCCAAAACAGCATAAAAAAAGCCAAAGAAACCGCAGAAAAACTCAGGCTCCCCCAAGTAGCAGGCACAGACGCACACTACGGCCCCCAAATCGGCTACGCCTACACAACAATAGATACTACAGAACCAACAGCTGAAGCAATTGCCAAAGCCATTAAACATGGACACTGCCAAGCACATGGACAACAAGTACCCCCGGTACTTAATTTACAACAACAAATACAAAGACTACAACGTATGGTTAATAAAATAGCCCTAAAAATCTAACTTTCGGCTGCCTACCTATTACTGATGTGACTTTTGGTTGAATTGTGTTATTTGCGTTATAGTGAACTAGTTTAAATTTTAGTGTGTGCTATTTTGTTTGTTATGACGCATAGTTGTGATTTTCGAGAAACAGTGTTGGCATATAAATAAAAAGGGCGCACTCTAAAACAGCCTAAAATTCCGGGTAAATTATACATATGTAACAGTAGATGGAAATGTGCTTTTTAGGTTTGGTTATATTATGTTTTAGTGCAGTGATTTGAGATTTTGCGCTAAGACACAAAAACGAAAAACAATAGAACAAAGAATATCTTGCAAAGTCTTCAAATTCACAGCCAGCCTGCTTGACAACCACCTAAAATACCCCACGACAAACGCATGAACTGTCCCATTTTAGACAAAAGACCAAAAATTTGACGCTTTTCAACCCATTTTTGTTCTAATTACTTGATTTTTATCGTAAAACAGTACATTTTTATCAGCGTGTTAAACTTCAACGCTATAAATATTGCGCCTATTTTGCTTCATGCGTTTGTCGTGGAGGACAGTTTCTTAGTGTATGGCCTTTTTGTTTATATGCTAGAACTGCTTCTCGGAAATCACGACTATACGTTATGATAAACAATATAATTCACACTAAACTTTAAACTAGTCTGCTATATACAGTACCGCGCAATTCTTTTTCTCTGCCTATAACCGTCTGTTTCAACAGTAAACAACAGTAGTCCAAGGCAACATTAGACTCTTGTTATTTTTTCAACAAAGAACATGTTAAACACTAAATGACTCCTTATCTACGACTATTTAGCTTGCTTGTATAATCATTTGAACCGCAAGCATTTTATTGACAAGACGCATTGCTTCACGAAGAACAACACAAGTACGCCTTCGTAGCCTAGCCCGGTGGGGCGTTACCTTGGTAAGGTAATGGTCGCGGGTCCAAATCCCGCCGAAGGCTCCAGTCAACTCCGTCGGATTCCATTCCTCATTTGTCAGCTCTAAACTCTCCTGAAATGTTTCGGCTTTTTAAAGTCCCAGAAAATAAAAGGAGTATGACAACAAATAAACCCATACACAACTACCAACAAAGCCTAAACCGTACCCAACGTACCCTAAAAACTATGCAAAACGGCAAGCTCGCTCTGCAATTTCTCGACCACCTAGGCGCATTAGGTCTCTCCTTAGCACGGGTAACTAAATACGTCACCCACCTGCCACCGCTTCTTCGCATGATAAACACTGACTTAAAAACGATGACTAAAACTGATGTGGAGGCCATTGTTGCCGCCATAAATGGCTGTGACCAAAAAGAATGGATTAAACATGACAAAAAACTAGCCCTACGCAAATTATTGCAGTACGCCAAAGCGGGTAGTTGCGCCAAAGGCACCCCATACCTCATGAAGTTAGCTGGATAAGTCTAACTGTTAAAGAAAAGGATTCTAGGGTCACTCCTGAAAACTTGCTTACTCATGAAGATTTTGATGCTATAATTAAGGCCACTACCAATAAACGTGATCGTGCTATGGTTTATGTTCTCTTTGAAGCTGCTCTGCGCCCCGGCGAACTCTTAACCATGACAACTGGCAGCGTAGTTTTCAAAGATGAGTATTGTCTCATCACGGCCAACGGTAAAACTGGCATAAAGCGCATACCTTTAGTGGTTTCTTGTAAGCCTCTTCTTGAATGGTTACAAGATCATCCCTGTCGAAATCTTTTGGATGCTCCTTTATGGTGTTCTTTTGCGAGCAATCATTTGGGTGAACGGTTAAGTTATGAACGGTTTAGGCTGTTGATTAAACGTTTAGCTCTACAGGGTGGGGTGCGTAAAGATATTTGGCCTTATCTTTATCGTCATTCTTCTCTTACGGATATGGCTAAAGTCTTTACGGAGTGTCGTTTGGAGCAGTTTGCTGGTTGGACGGATGGGAGTAAAATGACTAGGCGTTATGTGCATTTTTCTGCAAAAGATCTTGAAGATGCTGTGTTGGAATTGCATGGTTTAAAGCAGGCTGCAAAAGCAGTAGTGTAACGAAACTGGTTGATTGCCCAAGATGTAGTGCTTCGAATCCATCTGGTAATGTTAGATGTACTGTGTGTGGTATGGTGCTATGTGTGGAGTCGGCGTTGAAAATAGAGGAAGCAGAAAAACAAAAAGAAGCATTAACACTGGCGAAAAATGGGGAATTGCAAAGTCGTCTCGACAAGTTGGAAGGCTTTATTTCTTCTCTGCTTGCTTCTTCGGGCAAAACGTAGAGTGGGGGCTGGCGAGTTTTTTCAACTCGGCTACTTCCTTTAAAATTTTGAGAGTATTGCAAAAAGGATTATAAGATGGTTTAATCTTTTGTATTTGCGATAGTTATGAAATGTCTCAAGTGTGGAAACCAACTTTGTGTAAAGGCAGGCTTTAATCACAATAGACAACGT
>JAITCR010000152.1 GCA_031282985.1 Nitrososphaerota archaeon
TTGTTGGTTTTAACGTTTCTTTCTGGGAGACAAATTTTGCATTTTACCATTAATTTCCATCTACTTGTCCACTCGTGAAAGATATTACGCCACAAATCTCTCTAAAAGTGAACACTCTCGCTTACCATATTTAAAAGTCAACAAACTCTATGAAACAATGCTAAACTACAACCAGCTAACAAAAAAACCTAAACATTATGAGTGGACTTTTTGACAATGAATTATTTGTTTTCACCTTGTTTTATGCGGTGTTGCACTTTTCTTCTGCGGTAAAAAGTGGATTCGCTCATGTCGCACATTTTGAGAATTTCCTCTTTGCTTAACAACTTTTTGTCCCACGCCTTAACCAATTCACCGAAATTATGCGGTATAGCTTTATTTGGCCGCCCAAAACGAACGCCTCGTATCCTTGCCGCCGCAATACCTTCGGCTTTACGCTGACGAATATTATCACGCTCATTTTGCGCAACAAAAGAAAGCAAACCCAACACCAAATCAGCAATAAACGTCCCCATTAGATCTTTGCGTAAACGAGTGTCTGACAGCGGCATGTCAATAACTGCTATATCAACGCCCTTTTCTTTGGTTAGTACGCGCCATTGGTTCTGAATATCCTCATAATTGCGACCAAGACGGTCAATACTTTTGATGTAAAGCAAATCGCCGCTTTTCAGATTGCTAATGAGATTGTTATAGGCGGGACGGTTGAAATCCTTACCCGATTGTTTGTCTGTAAATACATTTGACGGCGATATTTGCAACTCGTTCATCGCCAAAATTTGTCTGCCTTCATTTTGACTTGAATCAGAAATCCGACAATATCCATAAATTTCCATGTCATAATCCCCTTTTTTACTTTTAACGTAACATCAAATAGCAAAGTGTCAATATTTTGCAGAAAAATTTCAAGCGACAAAAGAGTTTTTAGTTGAAACGACCTATAATAAGGTGGTTGCTATGTCTGAAACTCAAGGAATAGAGCAAAATTTCAAGATAGGAGTGTTAAAAGAGCTACACAAAAGAAACCTCATAACAAGCGAGGAATTGGATAGGGCTATAAAAAGCATAAAAAAGTAACAAAACGCTGGACTTTTGAAGGACATTATGTTAGACTAAGGATAGCTTAAAATAAGATTGGGGAACAAAATATGGAAATAACGCCAAATCAAAATGAAGTTTATCAAAGCATTAGAGAAATCATTTTAGCCGCTCGGCGTGGCATCAAAAGAGCGTTTGAATTTTCTATGGTGCAATCGTATTGGCAGATTGGCAGGCAAATTATGGTCGCTCAAGGCGGGGAGGATAGAGCGGAATATGGCGCACAGCTATTGAAATTTTTAGCAGAAAAATTAACAATTGAGTTCGGCGTGTCTTTTGACGAAACAAATTTGCGGAAAATGCGGCAGTTTTACAATGTTTTTCAAATTCAAGACACACTGTGTCCCGAATTAAGTTGGTCGCATTACAGGCGAATTATGAGAATTCCAAACGCAAACGAACGAGACTTTTACATCAAAGAATGTACGGAGTGTAATTGGAGCGTTCGCCAACTTGAGCGACAAATAAATTCGCTTTATCATGCAAGATTACGAGCGTCAACCGATAAAGATAGTGTTCGTAACGAAATTCAAAAGTTAGAGCCGAAAGAAATGCGTGATTACATCTTAAAAGACCCTTATCTTTTGGAATTTTTAGAATTAAAAGAAAACAAGGAATATCACGAAAAACGGTGGTGTCCTAAAGCAGGTTAAAGGGTAGTTGTCTTTTGAAGAACCAAAAGTTAATGATCAAACCAATAACTGTGTGATGCATGACTTCTATTTTTGAAAAGCAAACCCCTTTTCGACCCAGCCAGCTGCACCAGATACGTAAAGACAAATGCTGACGCTCAATACGCTGCGTATTACGCTTGCCCGGCAACACAACACTATCCCTAACATGGGATTGATATGCAAAATTATCATCACAATAAACACACTTTACCTTAAAGGGCGAAAGTAAACAAGTAAATCATCCAAATACTTGTGCTCTCGCGTACCAAAGCAGCATGCCAAACTGTCCTGGTGTTATGGTCAGTGGCCCACCAAGCCAACACTGATGAGATTTATCATGAACAAAAGACTCCATCTCATCAAACTCTGCAGCTTCAACTTCAACACGATCAGCCCAAACAACATCAATTTCCAAATCTTGATGAGTCTGAAGATAAGTATAATTTATTTTCCAGGGCCAGTTTTGTGTTTTTTTTTTTTTTTTTTTACCGTATCTTTAGAGGTGCCCGGTATGCGTTCTGTGGTTCGTTTTTCTGTGCCGTTTACGGTCATTTTTAGAACCTGTTCACGTATGTTTGGTTGGTAGGCTTTGTTTGTGTAGGTTTCTATAAAGTTTTTGCGTGTGCAGGTTTGTTGTTGCAGTTGTAGACTTGTTTGCCTGTTTTGCTGTCCATTTTTTGATACTTTCGCTACCACAGTATGGCATTTTACCATAGTTTTTGTGACCATAAGAGTTAACTCTCACAAATAATCACACAACACACCAACTAAAATACTTTATGACATCACCAAGTTATTTATGCACAGTTCCTTAAAGAAATAATACATATATCGTGTTTGTTACATGAAAAAATAGGTTCAACAGTTTTTTTACAAAAAAACTCTTTTAACCCAAAATATCGTGTTGCGTAAACGTGTTTCGTTAATTGGAAAAATTAAGTTTCTATAATTATTTTCTGTAACGATTCGTGTACAAAAAAAGAAAGAAAGATTGTTTTCTTATTTTTTCTTGAGCAGCAACAAGCCAATCAGCAATACTACGGCTACAATTACAATTGTTGAACCTATAATGTATAGCCCAAAGTTTGGTTGATTGTTTCCATTTGCTTGGTTACCTGTTGCTTCAACTACGCCTATTGCTGTTGTGTCACTAGATGCTCCGTAAGCGTTGCTGCCGTCAAATGTTGCTGTTACAGTGTATTTGCCAGTTTTTTCGGGCGTCCAGAGGCAACTAAATGTTCCACTTGAGTCAGTGTATGCTTCACCGATGTATGTGTATTCACCATTTTCGTTTTCTGCTGTTAAGAAAACTTGTACTCCTTTTATAGTCTCGTTACCGTAGATGCCATCAATTGGTAGTTGTAAGTAGTTGTAGTCCATCCATAGAGCCATGCTTTCGTCAGCGACACAGGCTATGCCTCCTGCTGTCTTGCCTATTGATACTGGAGACTGGTCAAGGACTTTACCAGTTAAGACGACGCTACTGCCTTTGGAGACTGCAGTTTGTGGTCCACTAATGGAAGTCTTGCTTTCGCCTTTGCCTAAGACATACATTGTTCCGTCATAAGTGCTTGCTGCTGTCAAATATCCCTCTGCTGCTGCGCCTGCCTGCATGCGTGTGCCAGAAATCTTCCATTGATATTCGCCAGTTAATGCATCGAGACATATCATGCCCCAACCACGTGGGTATGGCTGATTTGGTGTGTGTTCGTTGTTTGTGACATAAAGTAATCCACCGATAACTCTGATGTCCTGTACCGTGTATACTGATGCATCGTTGCTTGTGTAGGGTGTTTCAAATGGTGGTGCTGGATCAACATATTGCCAAGCTACCTCACCAGTGTTTTCATCGATTGCCCAAACGCCTGTGTATCCGACTGCATATATCAGATTTTCGTATGCTGCTTCATCATACATCCAGAATATTCCCCATGGATAGTCATAATCAGTGCGAACTTCCCACTTTTCTTTGCCAGTGTATAAATCCCATGCTTTGATTACACCGAGTTCCATTTCAGCCATGTACAGACCATGCCTTATCCATACGTTGGTTGGTCGATAAGCTGACGACATGTCACTAACGGATGAAGAGATATTCCATATAATTTCACCCTTACTCATGTTATAGGCTACTAAGTTCCAACCGTAGTAACCACCATAAATAAAACGATGCTGCTCTACTCTAATCATAGATTCATAATCAATTCCGCCAAGGACATTGCCGTAGCCACTCGTTTGGTAAGCCGTTCTATAGCTCAGTGGCATAGTAACACTGACATTGCTTGCTATTCTGCTGGTAAAATTAGTTGTTGACCCTAAAGAGTTCCATTTAATTAAATAACCTTCATATGATTCTGTAACTGTGACATTTGGAGCTGGGTTTGCTGTGTTTGTCTTAATACCTTGGAAACTGTAGTAGTAACCATCGCGGAATAACACATCAATAGCACTGCCATTACCTGAAAATCCCGGAAGGGTAACGTTTGTTGTCGCACCAGTATTTGGATTTATCTTATATAACAGACCATCGCTGATAGTACTGAGTTCTACTGTTACAGTCCCTGACGAACTTGAAGGGTAGTTATATGCTATATGAGTTGGAGTAATTCCACCGTTAACAGCTGGACGTGCATAGTATAGCTCGCCAGTGCGTAAGTCATAGCATACTGCACAGCTTGTTGGTATACCGTTAATTAACTCAGTTCTTGTTTGATACGCTCTTCCCATGTAGATTACACTTGGAGTACCAGGGTTTGATGTTAGCGTTGTTTTTTCTGCTTCGCCACCAATTAGACCTGCTATGTTTGCTGTTCGTTTCCAGACAATATGTGGAGTGTTAACTGCTGGAATGAATGGCCCATAATAGTTATCATGCCAAGCATTGTTTGTGACACCGACAATGTTTGCGGATGTCCAAGGATATGCACCTAGCATTTCCCATGAGTTACGCATATTTGGTTGAACTGGCCGTGTCCAGTACTCATTATCGGGCAAAGTTAACAGCCATGGAATGACAAAATTTTCTTGCACTGTCACTGTTGTTATTCGTGTTTCTGCGGGTGTACAATAAACTGATGGATTATAAATTGCATTTGCAAAAGCACCTGTACGCGATTCTGACCAAGCTCCACCGCTAAAGTATCCCTCAGGGAAATATGCACCACCAAAGAAGAATTGAAACTGGTAATCACCAACTTTGGATGGCATGTAGTTGAACCAACTTGTACCATCATCCGGATATGAAATTAGTGAAACCTCTTGTTTTAGTCCATCGGGATCTGTAATGACAACTAAGAAGTCATCCATGTATTTACCTTCACCAGGTGCGAAAGTAGTCCAGACGTTAATCAACAAGTTTTGACCTACACCAACTGGATCTGGGGAAACACTTAGAAAAGCTTTGGCATTGATAGTAAAGTCAACTGTTTTACCTGCAGGTATACTGTTAGGTGCATCATAACCGCCACCCTGATATGAACCGCTTTTGTCCACTGTTCCACCTGAACCTGGTTGTGCGATTGCTGAAGACGTGAAAAGCATTGACATAAAAAGCACTGCTAAAAGCATCACTGAAAACGCTATTTGCATACTCTTAATATTTTTAATATTTTTAATACTTTATTTCCTCCGTTTATGCATATATCTAACAATTGGTCTATTAATAAATTTAACTATATGAAACGAATCAAGTGCCCCCCCCCTCACTAAATTTTTCAAATGCATCATATAATAGCTCATTTTTATATATTTGAACATCAAATATTGGAGTGTAAAAGGGGGTTTTCCTCCATAAAAACAATCGTCGTTTTTCAATTTTTTCCGGCGATCCCCCCCCCCTCCTTACAAAGCATAGTGTAAATTAATTGGTTCTGTCCACACTATTGTTAACGTTTTTTGGACTAAAGAGATATCCTGTGTTAGGGTTTATCAAGAAACAACCTGACCGTACCTATTCAGTCGTAGTATTTTTTTGATTTTTTGATGTGCATATTGTTTACATAGTTTGAGCGCTGTGACAGAGGGAGTACACGCTATGCAAAGATCGGATTTAGAAAAATTAAACAAAGAAGAGTTAATTGAACTAATTTTGACTATGCATAACCATTTTCAGACAAAAATAACCGAACTTGAAGCCCCCTAAACCTCAACAGCCAAAACAGCCATAAACCCCCTCAACTGGCATCTGGAAAAACTCCAACCCCCGCCGCCAAAAAACAGGCAAAAAATCAGGCGCACAACCCAAACACAAAGGACACGAACTAAAAATCCAAAGAAACTGACCAAACAATAACACACAAACCCGCCATCTGCAAACACTGCCAAACAAGTCTAACAAAAATACATGGCACACAAACAGACACCCGATACAAAATAGACACCTAAACACAAACTCAACTCACCCAACACACCCAAATAACCATAACCTGCCCAACTGCCAAACCATTAACCTGCCGCCTTTTCACCAGAGTTAACCTTCACAATACAATACGGAGAAGATGTAAAAGCCATCTCAGTCCTATTTACTCACTACACCATGGTAAGCTATGATAAAACTCAAATCTTAAACGATATGTTTGACATACACATATCAACAGGCACCATAGCCAATCATGCAGCAGAGTTTGCAGAAAAAGCAGAAACAATAACACAAGAGATTCCTCTTAGGTTGCAAGACGCAGCGGTTTTGCATTTTGATGAAAACAGTGGCAGAGCGGATGCGAAAAACCATTTGGGTACATACAGCCTCAAGTGAAGAAGCGACGTATATTACGGTTCATCCTATGTGGCCAGGTTGGTATTGATGATAATGATGGAGCGTTAGTGGGGTTTTGGTTGTGGCAGTTCATGATTGTTGGCAGGTGTATTTTAAGTATAGTGTTGTTCTCATGTGTTGTGTAATACGCATTTATTACGTGAGCTTGAGGGAGTAAATGAGAATACTGATCAGGGTTGGGCGGTTTGGATGTTGGGGTTTTTTATGTAGATTGAAGGGTGTGGTTGAGCGTTGTAAGGGGCCTGGTTTGGAGGCGTTGCCGTTTTGTTATGTTGGAGTGTTTTGGGAGGAGCATTTGCAGGTTTTGGAGTTGGGGTTGGTGGAGAATCCTTTGGTTAGTGTGTGCGGAAGCGTTCTATTATTACCGTTATAAATTTGATTTTTGACAGTTGGTGTCATGTGATAACAATGGCGGTGTCTGTTGCTAAAGGTTCTAACGGGTGTGTAAGGAGGTGTTTCTCTGCAAACGCACGATTTTTTTATAAGCATAAAACAAATACATCCATTTTGTTTACCAAAGGCGCCGTGGCAACATGGAAAATTATGTTTCACAACAAGTCTCAAAAATTTACAATTGTAATACTAAGTTATTTATGCAAAGTTCCTAAAACCGAACGGTGCCATACACCCGTAATTTAGGAACTGTGCAAAAATAATGTGCACTTCTTTTTGCTGAAAGCTCGTGTAATTCCATTTTACGAATGCAAGTTATTTATGCACAATTCCTTAGCAGTGTCATAAATAAACATTATATTGTAGAAATAACACAGTACTATTCATCGATATACTGCAGTAATGGATCGAGGAATGCTTTGAAAATGGTTGATTATCGTAAAATGTGGCAAGATTTGAACATGGACATAGAAGCCCATGATCAATTGTGTAAAGTTTTACCTCAAGCTTTTGGTGATGTGTATCTTTCGCAGAAAAACCAACCTGAAGGCATGGCATACTATACTACTGCAGTATTAAATATCCATGGTATACGACCTGCAGAGTTAGTGGAAGCGCAAAAGAGTGGCACCAAAATATTTGGCACCTTCTGCGTTTATGTACCAGACGAAATAATATTCGCCGCCGGCGGTATTGCAACCGGATTATGTGGTGGATCCCAATTTTGGGTATCTAGCGGAGAAAAGGTACTGCCAACTAACACCTGCTCACTAATTAAAGCATCCATAGGAGCACGTCTAGACCGTACCTGTCCCTTCTTTAGCATAGCAGACATATTTGTAGGTGAAACCACCTGTGATGGCAAAAAGAAAGCCTGGGAAATTCTAAACAAATACACACCAGTCTATGTGATGAATTTACCTCAGCAAAAACGCGCTAAAGATGTTGCCAATTGGGCTCAAGAAATCCGCGAATTTTTAGCTAAAGCGGAAGAGGTGACAGGTAACAAAGTTACTACTGAAAGCCTTAATAGGGCTATTAAACTGGTTAATGATAAGCGTCGGGCGTTACAGCGTTTGTATAGTTTTCGCAAACTATCTAATCCGCCCATCAGCGGCAAGGATTGTTTACTTATTTCCCAAATTGCGTTCTACGATGACCCAGCTCGTTTTACAGAGATGACCAACAAGTTATGTGACGAGTTAGATCAACGTGTGCAAAACGGCGTAGGTGTGTATGCTCCTAATGCTAAACGCATTTTGTTTACTGGCACTCCTATGGCTATTCCCAATTGGAAACTGCATCATATAGTAGAGAGTGAGTCTGTTGCTGTGGTGGGTGAGGAGACTTGTACGGGTATTAGGTATTTTGATAATTTGGTGGATGAAAACCAAACCACTTTAGAGGGTATGATTAATGCTTTGGCTGAGCGTTATATGAAGATTAACTGTGCCTGCTTTACGCCCAACAGTGCTCGCATTGAAGACATCAAGCGTTACGTAAGGGAATATGGAGCTGATGGGGTTATAGATGCTAATTTAAAGTTTTGTACGTTGTATGATATTGAGGGTTACACTGTGGAGAGAGCACTTAAGGAGGCTGGTGTTGCGGTTTTGGGTCTTGAAACAGATTATAGTGATGGCGATTTTGCCCAGCTGCGTACTCGCGTAGAGGCATTTTTGGAGATTTTGAACGTCTGATATTATAGTAAGTGACTAAAAGTTTTAAGAGTTCTCACGTTAGGGAGAAGCTTTTTTTCACAATTTTGCTGTTTTTAACGTTTCTTTCTCGCGAATAATTCTTGCATTTTACCATTAATTTCCGTCCGTTTAACCTCTTGTAGAGGCTATCACGCTACAAATCTCTCTAAACGTGAACACTCTCTTAAACCTCAATAGATCTCTTAAAATTCGGCAGTGTCATAAGTTAAATGGTTGTACAGTTCTTATCAAATAGCTAAAAGGTTGACTAATTCATCGACGTTTTGAGCAAAAGATGGGCTTTTGAAATCAAGTACTTTCACCGACCATCAGCCAACATTAGACTTTAGTACTTATTATTTTTACATTCTCAAACCGCGCATATACACTACCAAATGACCAAAACAGATGTAAAAAAATGCGAAAATCACACAACTACACCAGCAAAAACGACGAAATA
>JAITCR010000107.1 GCA_031282985.1 Nitrososphaerota archaeon
AGGCGGTTTTGAGAAAGCTTAAAGCTAGAACGCATGAAGAGTTGCAAAAAGCTCTAAAAATTGCCTTAGCCGCAATCACTCTTATTGATATCAAAAACTGGTTCAAACATGACGGATATGCATCAATATGATTTCAAGTTGCTATATATGTTGGATTTGTATTAGGATAATAATAGTTCCACATATCCGTTACATCGACTGGGCCATCTCCCCACCAAGGGTAACTTCCTATAACTGGCCACCATTCACGATGTATTTCATCAACGGGTCTTGTCCAGTAATCACTTGGCAGTGGTGCTTCAGGCCATGACGGAATCATGTCTTCTTGTACAGTTACCCTTTGCACACTTGTAGAAGAAGGTTTAACCGTAGCTCCAGCATTATAAGTCGAAGAAGAACCTCCATACCCAAGACCAGTTCCTGGTGGAAGGGGTTCACCTGGAGCAAAGTATGTGCCGTCCATATATGTTCCAGCAGCGAAGTATTCACCAGGATAATCTACTTGGAAGGCCCATTCGCCCACTTGATCACAAACATATGGCATCCACATTGTGCCGTCTGCGACATAGGTATTCACGGGGTATTCGATTTTTGTTCCATCGGGTTTTGTTACAATTAATTTCAGATCGTGATATTGTCTGTGTGCGCCAGGTGCAGGTGAAATCCACATGTTAATTAGCATCTCTTGCCCTAAACCTACTTTAGTAGGCCTAACACTAAGAAAAGCTGTTACAACCACTACTTGGTCTTGTTGTGCATTGCTTGGCGTGCTTACTGTCAGCATTGCAAAAGCAGAAGTCATCAAAAGAACTGCGACAAATAATGAAATTGATTTATTTCTTAAATTTCTAATGTTTTATTCCTCCAAGTAGTGATATCTCAAACAATAAATTAATAAATCTACCTATAAAACGAGTTAAACCATACCCCCGCCCCCACAGATTTTTGCAAAAAAATCAGTATCAACATAATTCTTACTTGTTTGAAATTACGTTGCATAAAAGGGTAAATACAAGGTTTCAAAAATAACAAGATTACAGTAAACCGTATTGTAAATTTTGAGAGATTAATTCAGTTTCATAAGAGGTATATTAAAATGGAGTGCAACAAACAGATTAACAGATAGAAATGTATTTAGTTTTTCTTTTCCATTAGTTGGGCAAGTGTGACTACAAATCTTTCAATGCGTTCGCGTGTTCTGCCAAAATCAAGTACAGATGTAATCGTTGTAACAGGTGTTTCACCAGCGATTAACATACGAGTTGTTTTGTCGTCCACAGGAAGTAGTGCAATTTTCATGTTTGAGGGATAAGACATGAAAGCTCCTTTAGTTTTAACTGTTAGATGATATGTGTCTTTGTTGGATTCTTGGATTGTCCATTCTAATTTTTCTATTGCTTTTGGAATATTTTCCCAAAGTTGTATTATAGGATAGTCAATTTCGATGTTTTCTGTTTCCTCACGTGTATATGCCATGGTTTTTCATATAAGAATTCAAGAGCTTGTACTTAACTTTTCATCTCTATTGGTGTAGAAACGTATTTAATTGCTTTAGTGGGGCAAGATAAAACACAAAGGGGAGGGTTTTTTTCTGGTTTACATTCAGTACAAATATATTTGATTTTATTGCAGTATTCTTTTTTGACTACTGCTAGGGGTTTATCTTCTAAGTCAATAAAGGTCATTTCCATTTGTAACGCGGTTTTTGGGCATTGTTTAACACATTTTTCGCATCCAGTGCATTTGTCAGAGTCAATGACAACGTAATATTCTCCTGAACCATCAGTGTAACCGTAATAGGTAATCATTTTATCATCTTTATTGAGTTTGTGATTTATCATATAGAGCTTTTGCAAAAATACCTGCACCTAACGCACCGGCAATCATGGGGTCTAATTCGTTTTCGCGCCAGTTAGGTGTTGGAAGACATTTAACGCCTAGGGCTGTTTCAACGCGGCTTACGATACCAATGTTTTTTGATTGCCCACCGGTAATTACAAGTGCAGGCTCTAAGCCAACGCGGTTAATTAGGGTACTCATACGTACTGCCATAGCTTTAGTGTATGCGGCTATTACCTTTTCTTTAGACCATCCTTTACGTAAGAGTCCAACAGCTTCTGTTTTAGCAAAAGCTACACATGTGCAGCTTACGGCGGGGGGTTCTTCATCTATTTTTAAACTTATTTCACCGATTTCTTCAATTGGAATTTTAAGCAGATCAGCAAATACTTCCATACCTCTACCTGTACCTGCAGCGCATTTGTCATTCATAAGAAAAGAAGTAACACGTCCAGTGTCATCACAGCGTATAGCTTTAATGTCTTGTCCACCAACATCAAGCACCGTGTGTACTTGTGATCCCCAGATATAGTTAGCACCCTTTGCATGACAAGCAATTTCAGTTAAGGCTTTATTTGCCATGGGAACATTTACTCTACCATAACCAGTGCCAACTATGTATTTAATGTCAGACTGTTTAATGTCAGTGTCTTTAAGAGCCCAGTCAAGAACTTTAGTTGCACTTTCAGGACTATTTGAACCAGTACGAGTTATACCCCATGAATAAATTTCACCGTTAACAAGAACAGCCGCTTTAGAACCTACTGAACCTACATCTATACCTGCAGTAGCTACATCATTACTTGTGTAAGACTTACCAGGCATAACACGATGATACTCTTGCCAACGCCAACAATCACTATTTTGCGCAGTCATTTCTTATTCACCTTACCCGCTCTTTAGCTGCAACAATTAAGGCAGCACCTAATGCTCCAGCATATTCTGGAAATTCGGGAATTAATATGTCAACGCCTAGTTTACGTTTTAAAGAAGTTACAAAACCTATGTCTTTTGCTACACCACCTAATAGTACTATTTCAGGGTTTATACCTAAACGGTGAACCATAGAGGACACACGATCCGCCATTGCATCGTATACGGCTCGGGCGATTTCATGTTTAGGTTCTTGCTTGTGGATTAGGGAGACTACGTCGGATTCGCCAAAGATGACACAGGAGGCGTTAATTGAACTTGCGCGTTCTGCTTTAATGGATAATGTTCCCATGTCTTCCATTTTTATCTCTAAAGCGCGTGCCATGGCTTCTATGAATGTGCCTGCTCCAGCGGCACATCGTTCGTTGACTACAAAGTCAGTCATTATGCCGCGTTCGTCGCATTTTACGGCTCTTGCTTCTTCTGCGCCTACGTCTATGATTGTTTGGACTTTGGAAAAGAGGGTTGTTGCAGTTTTTGCGTCTGCACTCATCATGCTTACAGTGGTTGCGTTGGAGGGTGCCAATTCGACGCTTGAGCCTGTAACAGCAAAAGCGTTAATGTCTGCTTGCGTTATACCGGCAGTTTTTAGGGTTTGTTCTATAACGTCTTGAATTGCCTTTGCAGGGTCAAATCCAGAAAATGTTTGAGCTCTCGCTAAAATTTTGTCATCGTCATTTAGCACTATAGCTTTGACGCTTTGAGTTCCTATATCTAATCCAACAGTTATCATAAAATCGCCTATAGGTCTATTTGAGCATTGAGCATTTCTAGGAAAGCTTCAATACGGGTTTTTAGCTGCCCTGCATCTTCACGGGTATAGTCAGTGTCTAAGTAGTAAACAGGAATTTTCACTTTGTCTAATGCACGTTTAAGCTTTGTATGTTCCATGGCATATAACATGCAACCTCTAACTACACAGTAAATGACGCCTTGTACATGATTTTCTTTAACTTTGTTTAATACCCAATTTATACGATCTTCATTGCCGTCTTTACTGGTAAAACAGGGACATGTGGAAGCCATAAGATATCGTTCTCCAATTGCGTTAAACATGTCATCCATGGTCCACTCGTCAATTCCTACAGGGTCATATAATAAACGCTCACTAGAACATAGCTCATCAGCAACCAAAACGCCTTGAGGAGTACCTTCCTCTATAAGACTAGGTAGTTTCCAGTTGTCAGGCCAAAATATTGGTGTACCTGTAAGCATAACCCGGGGTGTATCAGAGGGGCAAACCCATTTTTTACTTTGCACACGACGCTCTAATTCATCGCAGAGAGCATCAGTTTTCTCTGTCCACCGATCAATATCATCCCACATATATGCCTGGTTAACAAGCATTGCATCCCTGCCAAAAATTACAGAATTATCCTTACGCAAATTTTGCAAACGACGAAATGCACGAGTTGCCCTTTGCGTTTTCAGTATTGCAGCTTTAAGAGTTTTTGAAGTAATTTTGTTACCAGTCAACTTTTCAAGATTATCTTTAATCTGCTTTATTTCAGCAGTCCAAAACTTTAAAGACTGAGGAGAATCTTTAACGCGAGGCGTAGACATAGCCAAAATCTGTTTATAATCGCCCAAAATTTCACTAAGTTTAGTCATTCCATCACAGGTCAATACTGCAATTATAGCGTCACTCTGCTCAATAAAAGGCGAAAACTCTATCATTTTAGCCCCAATCGTTGAACGAATAATAGGACAAACTTCAACAGGTACAACACGATCACCAAGCTTTGACGTATCATACCAACCAGAATTTATTCTAACAGGAATTGCACCAGCCGCCAAAATTAACTCTAAAGGCGCAAAAAGGCAAGTGTAACCAACAATTTTTTTGCCTTCCGCTTTGGCTTGATCAAGCTCTTTTGTACGCTTGCCAAACAAATTGGCGATTTCATCAAAATATTCCATTTCTTTTGGACGATTAGGCGTGGTTTTTTTCATACGTTCAATAGTTTGGGCAATGATGTTTTCAGAGGCGACTCTAAAAGTGTTTTTTAACTCGTTGATTTCTTTCGGGTTTGTTTCAGGCATGATTTTAGGTTCAATATTGTTGTTGTTTTTCATTTTTCATTTTTCCCTTCAGGCAAGTGTTAGAAGAGAGCTAATTAGCGTGATTATTCCTAGCAAGATAATTATTATAGCACCTGCGAGAGCTATATACGTTCGCAGTAAAGGCGCTTTACTTAAAAGCCAACCTGTAACTCCGCCAATTAGCAACATAGGCGAAATAGCTGTTCCAATACCAAATAAGACAGCAAAGGCTACGCTGTCAATGGGGCTAGCAAACAGAACAGAAGAAAGCAAAAGGGCAATTAAAGGCGGACAGAGAACAAGACCTCTGCTTAAACCTAAAGTGAAAGCTCCTACGTCAAATTTGTTTGTAAGCCATTTTGGATTAAGAGGCGGCTGGTTGCAGTTACAGGAAGAGGGCTTTCTGTTTTTGGATAGCAGACTTACTCCAATTATTATAGTGACTATGCTGAAAACTATTGTAGAGTAGGCTTGTAATAAGGAAAGGGTTGAGTCGTCAGCAAAAAAACGCACTAAACCACCAAAAACGCCAAGGAGAGCACCAATCAGAGTGTACGCAGTTATTCTGCCAGCGTTGAAAATTAATGTTGTAAGTACACTTCTGCGAAAGCTTGTACCTACACTGGCTATATAACCTGCAATATATGGTAGACATGTTGCAGTACAAGCTACTAGACCATAAATGAAGCCTGTAGCTAACGAGGCTAAATAAGGATTTGATAACTCAGGTATTAGCGACATGCCTAAATCCCACGTTAACCAAAATAATAAACAAAGATACTTAAGGTTAACTGGAAAAACAGT
The DNA here is from genome assembly GCA_031282985.1 of Nitrososphaerota archaeon. Taxonomy (GTDB): domain Archaea; phylum Thermoproteota; class Bathyarchaeia; order Bathyarchaeales; family Bathycorpusculaceae; genus Bathycorpusculum. The sequence goes on from JAITCR010000107.1 coordinate 5,620, forward strand.
TTTACATACTAAAAACAAAAGTTAACCCGTTAAAACAAATAACAATAGACCTTAGTCCATATTGTTTTTGGTGATTTTAACGGGCGTTTGGTTGTTTGTTTGAACTTTTTTAGACTATCAGGGTTTTTGATATACGAAAAAACTATGCCACACACTATGTCAGTCATAACGTCATAGTTTTTAAGCCGATTTCTAAACTCCTCTCCGAAAACCCGAAACTTTTTCACCAAACTATTAACATGCTCCACCACAACCACCCTAACAGACACCAAAAACCTGTTAAACAACCTCTAATCCTCAGAAAGAAACACCACCCTAACACCTCTTTTACCCCTACCAGGACTCTTTTTCTTAAAAGACAACAAACAATTAAACCTTAGATAATCCTGCTCCATACCTTGAAAACCCAAATCCAAACCCAACACCACCTCCCCAGACAAATTAGGATAACTATGTTTATACAAAATATAACCGTGAAT
>JAITCR010000019.1 GCA_031282985.1 Nitrososphaerota archaeon
CAACTTTTAAAATATCCACCATAGCATCAAAGGTTTCTTTTTTCGCTCCAAATAACTGTTTAAAATCCTCTGAACGTAATTTAGATGCTTTCTCATACCGACTAACGCTATCAACCATAATTTAAACCACAACTACATAAAACAGCCCAACACAATATTTATAATTTCCGAAGAGGCCTAATGCAGAAGTCTGCACAAGGGAAATCACTCTAACACTTGACGATGAAAAAACACTAAACAAAGAAAACTAACAATTTTGTCCCAAAACCGCAGAAAACGAAAAATTCTTAAAGTGTACTCACTGTGGAGAACTACATTACCTCAGATAGACTGGGCAGATAAAAACAAGTTTTGTGTAGGCGGAGTTTTTTACCAAAGAGTTAAATTTATTGTTCGTTAAGGTTTTGTTGTGGCTTGGATGATTTACAGTTGTGAGGTTCTCACGCCTTTAGGTGGAACTGGTGTTCCTACTGTGTGTATGAAGAATAACAAGAAGTGGTTAGCTGGTTACTCTTGGCATATTTCAACTGTTAAAGGGGTTGGTAATGCTAGAAATGAGTTGTTGAAAAAAGCTACGTCTTCACTGGTTTTATGGTTAGATTCTGATATTGAGTTATCTTTTGATCCCGTGCCTATTCTGTATGGTGTTATGCAGAAATTTAATGTGTCAGGTGTTTGTGCGGGTCAGTTAACTGTTGGTGGTAAATGGTTTCTTAAAGTTGCTGCTGAAATGGATAAGTTGGAAATAGAGCGGCGTGGGGGTGTGAAAATTGTTGAAGCTAGAGCTTTTCAGTGTGCTCTCTATAAGCGTGAAGATCTGCTTAAAGTGGGTGGCTTCGATTCAGTTTTTAATGTTGCTGGAGAAGATAATGATATGGTAAGGCGTATGATAGCTGCTGGGTTGCTTGTTTTACATAGTAACAAAATAATTGTTAGACATCATGTTAATGAGCAGACATATTGGCGTAAATTCAAGGGTTACCATAAGGGGTTTAGTCAGCTTGCTGCAACCATGAAAGCTGAGTATCAACCAGAAGTACAAGGGTCTGCCTTTGATTTTAGCATGCTTTGTCATATGCCCTTAAAGTATCCGCTTTATAAATTGAAGGAAAAACTTTCTCTTATATGAGGTAAAGACGCGGTGATTATGCCTAAATTTTTAACTTTTTTTGTTACAAATCAATGTAATGCTAAGTGTGGTCACTGTTTTAACTGGAAAAACCAATCTATAGACGAGTTAAGTCTTGAAGAGATTAAAAAAATTGATTTTAGCATTTTTACTTCTGTTTCCCTTACGGGTGGAGAACCAACTCTACGCGTTGATCTCGCAGAAATTTGTAATCATGTGGCTAAAAACAAAATTTACCTAAACACTAACGGCTTAATGCCTCAACGAATCAAGGAAGTCATTGAGAAAGTGGGGTCTGATTTAGTTAGTGTTACGGTCTCACTTGATGGAATTAAAGATTTACATGATCAGATCCGTGGTGTAAACTGTTTTGATGCAGCAGTTAAAACTATAAATTTGTGTCAAGATGCAAGTGTAGATGTTACAGTACTTACAACGATTTCTCGTTTTAACACGACCAACATTTCTTCTTTTATGAATTACCTTAAGACAGAGGGTTTGTTTACTCAGAGGGGTGATGTAGTTTTTAATATTGCTCGTGGAGTTAAGCACGTTTTCAATTTTGATACTTCCATTGGATTTTATCATAACCCCCGAGATGATACTGCGGTGTTAACACTCTCTGAGCTTCAAATAGTTTATTCCCAAATTAAACCATATATGACTAATCAGAATCGTGTAGTCTGGGAGTATTCTATTAAAATGCTCTCTGAACACAAAAAACTCGTTACTTGCTATGCAGGAAACATGGATATTGTTCTTCACGCCAACGGCGATGTTACTGCTTGCGAGTACTCAAAGCCTTTTGCAAACATTAAAGATTACAATTTCAACATACTTACACTATGGAACAGCAAAAACGCTGATACCACACGAAACAAACTGAGCAGTTGCTATTGCATTCATCCATGTAATTTAAACACTGCAATTCCTCGAACATTAACTGGCCTTCTTAAACTCGCACCCGACATAGCTAGAAATAAAATAAACCAGTTCAAAAACAAACTGTAATTCATAAACAGAGTTTTTCAAGCAGTAGTTATAAATGTGAAAATTCTGCATATTTGGCCATAAAACATAATTGCTGTGCTTGCTTACTAACGCTTGTAAATTGGTGAAATGGCTTGAAATTTGATGAAAACTGTATTTTCTGCCAAATAGTCCAAAAACAAGCTCCATCAAGTATAGTATATGAGGATGATTATGTAATGGCTTTTCTTGACATTAAACCTGTAAATGAAGGGCACACTTTGGTTATTTCTAAAGCACATTATGAAGGCATATTTGACATACCAAGTGAATTGCTTGGAAAAGTTCACAAAGTTATTAAAACAGTTGCCAATGCAGTTAAGCAAACGGTGAACGCTGACGGAATAAGTATAGTTCAACAGAACGGAAAAGCTGCAAATCAAGAAGTATTCCATATACATGTTCATGTCATTCCAAAATATGCTGGACAGAAAATGAAAGCTTTCAATGAACTACAAGTTGCTGACTATAAACAGTTAGATTTAACAGCAACTAAAATAAAATCACACATCTAAACTTTAACCTGCTGTTGACGGCGAAAATCCATAGACGTATACTGTTACTGTGTAGCTTGAGCTTTTTGAAATGAAAAACCTCTTTTTTATTAAAATTGGACGAGAATACTGCAGTCGTTAGGCTGCAGATGAATCGTCCATAAGTTCTTTTGTGTGTTTGTTTTGTGTTTTTCCTAGACGGTAGTTTGGGTCTACCGTTAGGAGGTGTCACAATATGGATTTGTACCCTCATTACAAAACAGGCGTTTGCTAAACAGTCGGTATGTCGTAACCTATCTCACCCTGTATCAAAACACGAAAAAAGAAATTTTCATAGGAGTGTAGCAAAGTGGTTTCCGCACTTCGAATAATAGGCAACCTCCGAAAACACGAGTTTTAGACTTCGAACCGATAAAAACAAAAATAGACCTCTTGCGAAACTGTCATTTTTTCGAAGTTACAGATGCCGCATATCACGTTGAACCTTAAACTGAAACGTTTTCTACGATTACAATAACGGTCAGATACGATTTCAAAACGCTTCATCAAACTGATCACCTGCTCACTTAAAACACGCTCACCTGAAACCCTGCGATTAAACACTTTATCCTCCATAGCTAACGGTCTTTTCTCACTACACTTTACCGGAATTACAAAATTAGCATGAAACTTTGCAATACCAACATACCCAGTGTCCATAACAGCTCGGATTTTAGAATCAATCTTTAGTTTTGACCCCTTAAACAACCTAAAATCATGACGACGACCCTTAGCCGAGGAAGCGCAAATTATTTGCCCATCCACCCTGTTTACAACCACCTGAGTCTTTATGGTGTGCCGCTTTTTCTTTCCACTATAGTAACGTTTT
>JAITCR010000170.1 GCA_031282985.1 Nitrososphaerota archaeon
GCATTTTTTCAAAAGTTGACCTTTTTACGCCGGTAATTCGACGAAACTGTTCATCCGGATAATTTTGCATATTTTCATACTTCACAACAAACTCACACATAACAAAGAAAACAAAAACCCAGATTTACAAGTTTTGCAAGAAGTCTATTGAACTAAAACAAAAAATAAAAGTTGTTAGACTTTAATTTTATGGGCGAATTGTTGCCCAAATTCAAAACACTTCTTTAAATCTGCTTCGTCTGGAATCCACTTGATTTCCAAAGTTGGCTCATAGACTTCAAAGCTTGCTTTTTTAGCCATTTCTGTCAAGTTTTCTACTGCGCCTCCGCTCCAACCATAAGAACCAAAGAAACCCCAAAGTTTACCTTTAGGGTTAAGCCCAGTTACGTACGTCATAAAAGAAGCCATCGTTGGAAAAATACCGTTATTGATTGTGGGCGAACCTGTAAGAACTGCTTTTGATTTAAGAACTTCCGTTACGGCTTCAGTGTTGTTTGATGAGCGTAGTTTTAGAATTTTTGTTTCTATACCTTGGCTACATATCCCTGCTGCGATTGCACGTGCCATTTTATCTGTGCTCTCCCACATTGTGTCAAAAACTATGACAACTTTGTTTTCAGTTGTAGCGCCGTTGCTCCAGTCTATATATGCCTGAATTATTTGCATTGGGTTTTTGCGCCAAATTATTCCGTGGCTTGGGCCTATGATGTCAATGGGTATGCCCATTGCGACAACTTCATTAATTTTTTTAGTAATTAGTGGAGCAAACAGCATGAGAATGTTGGCATAATATTTAGAGGCTTCTTCCATAAGGATATGGTTATCTACTTCATCGTCAAATTGGTGTGAGTTGGCAAAATGTTGGCCAAAAGCATCGTTGGATAACAAAATTTTATCTTCTTCAATATATGTGAACATGCTATCTGGCCAGTGAAGCATTGGAGCTTCAAAAAATTTGAGTGACTTTTTGCCTAATTTAATTTCTTCGCCGGATTTGACAATTTTTACCTTGTCAAATTCGTGACCATAATGTTTAATAAGTTCTTCTTTGCCGCGTTGTGTGGAAAGAATTTTGGCGTTTTTTGCAAGTTTAGCGATGATTGGTAATGCACTTGAATGATCCATTTCTACATGGTTAACTATAATATAGTCTAATTTTTCTAAGTCAACAATTTCTGAAATGTTGCTGACAAGTTCTCCTACAAAGGGTGCTTTAACAGTGTCAACAAGTGCTGTTTTTTCGTCCTGTACCAAATATGCATTATAACTGGTTCCTCTACTGGTGATATAACCGTGAAAGTCACGTATGTTCCAATCAACTACTCCAACTGAGTATACGCCATCTTTTAGTGTGGTTTTAGCCATAAAAATTCGCCTTTAACATTTAGTATATGTGTTGCTGCTTAAATTTTACGGTAACCTTATAATGATTACCTGATATAGCAGTGCCCGTTTCTATTTTAAAAGTAAAAAAATTATTCTCACCTAATTTTGAGGCTAACTTAAATATTACAAACTGCTCAACTAAATAATTTAAAGGGTCACAATGAAAATTCTCCTAATAAATCCCCCTCAAACATTCTGTCTGGACTCAGAGCCACCTGCAGGTAGTCTACCTTTGGGTTTATTATATCTTGCAGCTGTTCTTGATAAAACGGGTTATAAAGTGGAGATTTTAGATGCTTTCATGACTACTTCTCTGTCTCAAAAAAACAGTGATACTATAAATGTTGGTATGTCTTTTGACCAAATTGAAGCAGAAATATACCGCCGAAAACCCGATATCGTAGGAATCTCTGGGCCCTTCACTAGTCAAATTGGTAACACCCTAAAAGTAAGCGAAATAGCAAAAAAAATTAACCCCAACGTTCTCACAGTTGTAGGCGGCCCACACATTTCTACAGTACCTCAAGAATTTTTGGAGGAGGCCAAAACTGTTGATATAGCTGTTATCGGTGAAGGTGAATATGCCCTTCTCGAAATTGTCGAGTGCTTTGAAGGTAAAAAATTGTTAAGTGACATTTTAGGAATTGCCTACCGCCAAAATGGTAGTGTTATAATCAATGATAAACGGCCTTTTTTGGAAAATCTTGACGAGTTGCCATATCCTGCGTATCATCTTGTTGACATGGAGCATTATTTAACTAATAAAATTGGTTATCGAAGCTTCCAAAAACGTGCAGTGCCAATGGTTACCAGTCGTGGTTGTCCCTTTAACTGCTGCTTTTGTTCAATCCATTTACACATGGGCAAAAAGTTTCGGGCCCATTCAGCGCAGTACGTTTTAAATCATATTCAACATGTTGTTGACAAGTACAATGTTAAAAACATCTTTTTTGAAGATGACAATTTGACCTTTGACCTCAGACGATTTGAATTAATATGTAATGATTTAATTGAGCGCAAAATCAAAATTGGTTGGGAGACCCCCAATGGCGTTCGTGCCGACCGTTTAGATGTGTCATTACTTAAAAAAATGAAAAAATCTGGTGTTGCTAGCGTTTTTGTGGGTGTAGAGTCAGGTGATCAAGAAATTCTAGACAAAGTCATCTGTAAAAATCTCGACCTTAACCGTGTAGTTGAATTTGCTAAAAATGCCAAACAGATTGGTTTGAAAACTGGCGCGTTTTATATTATTGGTTTTCCAGGTGAAAAGAAGGAAAACATGCAACGTACTGTAGATTTTGCTTTGATGCTCAAACGGAAATATGATGTAGGTATGCACCTGTTTACTGCAACTCCAACTTATGGCACGCGACTGTATGAACAATGTAAAAAGAACGGTTACCTTGAGACAGAGTTATCATGGTCCTCGCTTGGTTCTTCAGCAAGACAACCACTAGGACATTCATTAATCCACACAGACGATTTTGCGCCCCAAGAAGTCAAAGAAATCGCCAAACAAGCCATAAAAAAATACAAACGATTGCTATTAATCAACAACATCAAAAACCCAAAAAAAACTCTGCAAACAGTTTATCGCCAACCACACTTGTTTGGTATATACCTAAAAAACCTGTTCTCATAGACTGCAACTGAGCGCATCTACATGTGGTCTTCTCTAACTTGTTGGTCATTTCACATGTTTTCGGTAATCAGATTACACTTGACGTTTCTTGTAGAACTATAAACTTGATTGTTTTACTTTATATGGGGTAGTTGCTCGGATTGAACTTATGATTTATGGCTCTGGAGGTCGATGTCTTGTTTTTTTGTTGTTTGAGTTCTCTGTTAGGGTATGTTTATATGTTTGTATAAACCCTTATTATTGCGTTATTCGATATAGCAGACGACGTAATAACAATTGGTGATAACCAACATGGCTGAAAACATCTCACAAGGAGCACTCACAGAAGCAGTTTACTACATCATGTTATCAATGCTCGAACCCAAACATGGTTATGTTGTAATGCAAAACATCGAAAAATTAACCAATGGACGAGTAATTCTTGGCGCGGGGACACTATATGGCGCAATCAACACTCTAATAGAAAAACAATGGATCAGTGCTGTAACCAGAGATAGGGACTCTCGCAAAAAAGAATACATCACCACTGAGTTAGGTCGCAAATTTCTTCAACGTGAACTTGTGCGATTAGAAGAACTGCTCATCAATGGCAAAAATAAACTGGAAAGCACATAATAGTGAAAACAAAAATATGGAAAGCTTTTTGGGATTACAAGAAAGCGCCTTCGGCGCAAATTAACTAAATCACCAATTGCATAATCATAACCATCATCCCACTCACCATAAACCAAATCACCACCCTCATCAGATCTAGTTACACCCACAAGACCCATAGCATAACCACAATTCAGACAACAAATAATCTCTCTCTTTAGCTTAACAAACACTTTTTCACGACCAAGAGAAGCGAGCACTTTCTGAAACTTACCAGTTGTACACCTAAAATACAAACCATAACACCGAACCAACTTGAGATTCTCATCAGGGATAAACCAAACCAAACGATCAATAAACCCAAAAACATGCAACACCACAAACCACTTAACCTTATTCCCATCCACAAACCAAAAAATCACCATATTTATCCCCACATTAAACACAGAAACACAAAGACGCCACAACAGCCGGATACCTCAAATAACGCCCAACATAACCAACAATATGCCGAAGCTCAAACACACAACGCTTAGCACACACATAAAAACCATCCCCATGCTCCCTAAACAACCCATCAATTAAACAGCCATTC
>JAITCR010000073.1 GCA_031282985.1 Nitrososphaerota archaeon
TTTTAGTGTTTGTTTTAAGTCTAAATACTTTGGATTTATGTTCACGAGATAGTTTTTTGTTTTTTTAAAACTGATAGAGTGGTGTTTGGGCTTATGTTTAGAACCCGGGAAATGTCGCGTATGCCGCTGCCGTTTAGGGACATTTTTATTATTAAGAGTTTGGTTTTTGGTTTGGCGCCGTGGTTTGTGTATTCTTTTTGGAAGGTTTTGCCGCATTTTTTGCATTTTAAGCGTTGTTTGTTGTTTTGGTGTTTGCCGTTTTTTACAACGCTTTCGCTTTTACAATGAACACATTTAATCGCTTTATTTACCATGGCTAATCGTTTCTGCGACGACCATAAATTGTTTACCCTACCTGTCAACCATTTTGACACATGACCCAAAAATGCGTTGCAGACATCCGTTTTTGCTCCATCTGCTAAATCGCATATGAATTGTGTGTCGATGTCTATACTCGTTATGCAGCGCGCACCATTTACAACAATTTTCAAGGGTGTAAAAAATTGCGCTTAAGAGCACATAATGTATGTATTCAGCTCACCGCTACATTTATAAATATATTTGCAATAATATTGCAAACGAACTAAAATGACACACCCTCAATCAGTAGCCAAACAACCCATGAACATAACAATGCAAGGATACGAAGTCATCGAAAAAACAGCCAAACCCTGCGCCACCTCCGCAAGAATCCTAGTCCCAAAAGAATGGATAGGAAAACGCATACGAGCAGTCTGCCTGGAACCCATAGACCCATAAAAAAACAACCATGACCACCCAATACTACTACCAAACCATCCAACAACAAAAATGCCAAACCTGCAACAAAGTAGAACAACTCACACAGAAAAACCAACAATTAAAAACAGAAATAACACGCCTCACACGCGCCCTCATACGATACGAAAATCCCCACACTCCACCATCCATGCGCATATACAAAACCCCCATAAACAAATACAAACCAACCACCCAAAAACGCTTCCCAGGACCACCAAAAGGACACACCGGCACCACCCGACAAAAACAAAAAAACCCAACCAAAATCATACAACCACCCCAAACATGCACCTGCAAAAACTGCCAAACCCCCTAACACAACCCACACACATCAAACACCACCTCATCGAAGAAATCCCAAACCGCCAAACACGACAAATCATCGATTTTATAGAACACCAATACCAATGCCCAAACTGCAACACCAAAACACATGTAAAAGCACCCAAATGTCCACCCGAAGGCATCTTTGGAGTAAACGCACAATACCAAACCACTCTTTTAAAATTTGAACAACGCCTACCCTTTGAAAAAGTAGCCCAGCAGATGAGCAGACATTTTAATTTACCAATGTCCCAAACAACCGCTCTTGAAATCACCCAAAGAGTAAGCCAAACCTTGCGATCAGATTATTTTGTCATACGTGAACGCATTCGCAAAAGTAACATTGTAAATATTGATGAAACCAGCATAAAAGTGGATGGCAAAAAGTATTGGATATGGACTTTTGTCACCAAGACCGACACGTTTTATGTTATTCGTAAAAGTAGGGGTAAAAAAGTATTGGAGGAAATTTTAGGGGCTGATTTTTGGGGTTTGTGGGTTGTGATGGGTGGGGTCGTATCCTGCCGTGACTAAGAGGTTGCAGCGTTGTTGGGCTCATTTGTTGCGTGAGGCTAGGGATGTGTCGGAGCATAATTGTGAGGTGAGGGGGTTGTATGAGAGTTTTAAAGCGTTGTATGATTATTTGACGAAGGGTTTGGCTGTGGATCCTTCTTTGGGGAGGCGTAGGGAGCTTGTGGTTGAGGGTGAGGAGTGGCTTAGGTTTTGGCTTGATCGTTCGTATAAGTCAAAGGAGGTTTTACGGTTCATGGGTAAAGTGGAGAACGGATTTGATTACTGGTTTACATTTCTGTTAGTAGAGGGGCTAGAGTCTACCAATAATGTTGCGGAGCGTGCACTACGTGAGTTAGTGGTTCAACGTAAAATCATGGGAACCCTGCGAAATGAGAAAGGGACCGTCATCTATGAGACAATGATGACTTTAATCGCTACATGGAACAAACAAGGTTTAGATACATTTAATCAAATGAAAGTCTGTCTCATCAACAACTGGACACAGAGCTGAATACATACCACATAATTATCAATCGTTGCTTTTTTACACTGCAGTGACAATATTTTTCAGTTTTAACGAAAGACTCTTTTTGAAAACACCATATCTAACTACACAATTTTTGAACTTCTACAACAAGGACACTTCACAGATAATAACGTCATTCATACTTGCTGCCAACTCATACCATTACAAACTACTTCAATATACCCCACAACCAATGTCGAACACTGCCATTTAATTATGCAATAACGTATACAGTACAGGTCAAAAGATGCAACGAAACACTGAACAAATAATCGCCATAATTAATGATGTTACATTGAATCAAGGGTATTATATCATATATGTAACAACACAAAGACTTGTAGGTCTTCAGGTAAATAAAAAAGATGAACCAGCAAACGTGACTGCTGCATTAAAGAGCGTATTTAGACGAGACATATATGGGCTAATCAAAAAACGCAAAAAAAGTAAAAATTTGCAAATACCTCAAAACATAAATTTAGATAAACTGTTGCAAATAAATAGCAAAAATTTCACAATCTCTAATGACGAAATCAGTACGATATATTTTTGTAAAACATGGCGTACGACTTGCTTACATATTGAAATAAAATATAACAATCCTACGCTACAAAAACAACTATCGAATAAAAAACAAGACGAAAAAATGAGCAATACACAATTTGATCAGAAACAAACAATATTTTTGCTACATATTGATACAAAGCAGATTAAAGCTTCAACAAGCGCATTAAAGCAGGTATACGGCAAAAAATTCACTACCAACAACATATAGCTCATTTTTCCATTGATTCAACGGCTTCGCTCGAATGCTTGTACACATTCTATTTCTTTGGTACATCTAGTTTTTTGTATTGTTCACGGATATTTGTTAGAACGTACGCTTGATATGGGTGCAGGTTATCAATAACCTTTTGGAAATTTGTGTCACAAATAAGTCGTTTTTATCCCTATTAGTTTGAAAGAGAATGATTTGGTGTTAAAGGTCCTTTTTGTTGCTGTGACGAGTTGTGGGGGATTTAAAAATTCTGGTGATTAAGAGGGGTGGAGAATGCAATGTGGAATATCCTGTATAGTTTCGGTGAGTTACGTGGTTACGTTTTGTTAAGTGGGGGATTGTTGTTTGTCTGAGTTAGTGCAGGTTTTGTGGTTTGAGGATACAGGTTTTTTACATGAGCAAATGCTCGATACGCCTGTTGGCCGGTTTTCTATACGACAGATGGGCATATTTTTGATTTTTGGTTTTTTGGCGTGGCTTTCTTCGCTTGTTTTTGCTGATTTGGTGCTTAAAGTTGTGGTGGCTGGCGCAATATTTTGTACCGGAGCCGCTCTTTTCACGCGAAAAATCAAAACAGTTTCTCCTGAAGCTCACCTGCTCTGCCTGATAAGAAAGGGTTTTTTGCAGATAAAGCACAAACAGCCTACCATCAAGGGTAAATCTGTGAAGCAGGCTTCGAAGTCTTTGTTGCTTTCTGCAACTTTGGGTGTGCCTGTAAAGGTTGTTGGGGTTCTAAAAGATTTTACTGGGAACATTCTTCAGGGTAAAACTTTCAAAGTAAACATAAACAACACCACCCACTCCAAAGGCACAACCGATGAGGAAGGCTACTTTTGCACATATTTTGTCCCAGACCGTCGGGCGTTTTTCAACTAGACATCCAACCCGAAGGCTCCACTGATCCCGTCCAGCAAATAACCGTAAATGTAAAGCCCAAAACAGAAAAGGAGGAAAATAAACATGCAGAAACTATTAAAACTAAAATCTAAGCTTGAAAAACAACCCGTTTGCTTCTACGAAGTATTTCCCGTAAACTTTGTTATGCTTCCTAAACAAAAACGAGTTGAAACTCTGGGACGATTCCAACGGCTCTTAAACAGCCTACCCTGCCCCGTAAAGCTGTCTGCAATGAAGACTCAAAAGACCCTTGAAATTCATGAGAATCAGTTTACAGCTACTTATTATCGGTTTTTTGTTGAAAGCCCTGAACCCATAGACTGGATAATTGAGCAGTGCAACTTTAAGCAACAACCTCTGACCGAACTATCCAAAACAAAACCCGCCAAAACCTATCCCAAATATCTCCTGCTTGAAAACAGTAAATTTCAAAGAACCTTCACTAGACTTCTTGCATAACTAGGTCTCTTGTTCGTAGTTACAGATGCCGGCAATAAGCTTGAATCGCAGCCCAAAGCGTTTGCACCTATTACGATAACGATCCGACACAATCCTAAACC
>JAITCR010000078.1 GCA_031282985.1 Nitrososphaerota archaeon
TAGCGTTGTCTATTGTGATTAAATCCTGCTTTTACACAACACTGGCTTCCACGCTTGGAACATCTCATAATCATCGTAAATACAGAGTTAAACCATCTTATAATCCTTTTTGCAATACTCTCATTTTAGAATCTATTTTCAACTTTGACCATTTAAATAACCTAAAATCATGACACCTGCCATCAACAAATAATATACAAATGATTTAACCACCAGCTTTGTTTACAACCACTTGAACCTTTATGGCATGTTCCTTTTTTCTTTTTGCCAATGCAGTAGCGCTTTTGCTCTTTTTAGAACGCTCTACAGTGATTCTGTAGCACCGATTAAAACCACTTCATAGCCCATATCACTTTTCAACGGTGCTTTACGTCCAGATAAAGAAAATGTTCCATCTTTGATCAAGGCATCTTCAACCCGGTGTATGATTCTAAAGATTTGGCTCTCACTTATGCCATAGCTTGCAGCAACATGCGTATATGTGTGATATTCTCGAATATACTAAGGCAGGCAAGTAGCATATCTTCAAGACTTGGCCTGGGTTTTGGACCACCCAGTGCAAAGCGCTTAGTTAAAGCAACAGAGAGAAATTCTAACATTTTCTCAAATGTTGTACGTTTAACTCCGGTTATCCGACGAAACTCTTCATCACGATAATCCTTAATATTTTCAAACTTTATCAACTATCCCAAAAACATGCCAACAAGACACTAAACTTGCTTTCCATAGTTATGCAAGAAGTCTATTATACAAGTATGACGGTATGTATGTAGGTAGGTGTTGTTAGGGAACGAAAAAACCTAAAACTACCCTTACAACTTTTTATGGAGGAAACCTACCTACACACCCACAACAATAACATGTTGCTTAAAAACCTGCTTCCATAACCAAAATATACCCAAAAAAGAACAACCTTAAACACACACCACCAACCACCAACACTACTAACCAACTATTAATGGCATGTTGGCAAGGTGAAACGATGGTAGATAAACAGGCAGAAGAAAAAGAAGCAGCCCAAATAACAGAAATAAGACAATACCTCATACATGCAGGAATAATAAAACCAACCCACAACAACAGCAATAAACCTGCGGATGATAAAAAATAGTTTGTAATACTAAAGTTAGTTAGGTACCCTTTTTTTGTTTGGTCTTTTTAGTCTTTTTTTGTTCGTAAGTGGGATATTTTTCGGTTATCTGTTGATTTAGAGTGCAGACTACGCAAAAACGAGTTTTAAAATACATAGACCGTAGTACTTATTATTTGAGAGTTTTCACCTATAGGAAGATAGTGCTATTGTTTGAATTTGAGTGAAAACATTAGGTGTTGTCAGGTTTTTCTACAGTTTTAAAGAAGTGTCAACCATTGTATCGTATTTAGAAACCACTTTTGTTCTACGTGTAAATCGTCCTAAATGATGGCAAGTGTTGCCATTATCCTGCTCAATAGCAACAGTATGAGCCTTACCAATCACATAACGACCTTCCGGTAACACTTTCAAAAACACATCCTAATCATCAATGCAAAAAATACAGTATTTAAGGGTTTGACTTTTCAATAGAGCCTCCAGACGGTTGCAGTATCACAATCACCAAGCACCCAGACCACAACTCGCCGTGTGCCACGATCAACGGCTTTGAGGATCCAAAGCTTGTTTTTTTGAACCTACAAAATGCAACATCTCATCAAACTCCATCTCACGAATCTCGCTATTTACAACTGATTCTTCTGTGCTTAACCCGCTTCGCGAATCCAACGATAAATAAGCGACCGATCATGACCAATATTTTACTCAACATACCGTACGAACTTTTACCCAAAGAGTAAAACAACATACATAACGCCTTTAATGCAGCAACCGATTCACTTGTCCGCTCATCGCCCATAACAAAGAAATAACGACATAATCTACCACCTATAGCGTTGTTTTCCACAAACTATTCCACTTTTAACTACTTTCTCAGACCCACAACTCTTGCAAACAACCATAAACAAAACCTGTGACGCATAACAACCCCACTCCTCACATATATGTATATCTAATAATCAACATTCTCTCTTTTTTGGAGTATAATCTGTTGAGGTGTATTTGGTAGTGTCAGTTGTTAGCGATGGTTAGGCGTGTGTTGTCCCGATTCTCGGAGAATAGTCTTTTGGTTGTTCGGTTGTTTAGGAGATAGGGATAGTTTTTATGTTTATGTTAAACGTGGGGTGTCTAAGTATAGGTTGATTGTTGGTTATATTGGTCGTTATTTGCGGCGTCCGGCTATTGTGGAGTCTTGTATTTCTGGTTTTAATGTGGAGACTAATGTGGTGATTTTTTGGTTTGTGGATGAGCATAAGGTTAAGCGGTTTGTGGTGTTGTATGCGTTTTTGTTTATTGGCCGTTTAGTTCGGCTTATTGCGGATAAAAATCTCAAACTTTTTTGGTATTATGGTTTGTGTTCTAGGTGTATAACGGGTAAGTTTCAGAAAGTGCTCACGTCTCTTAGTCGTGAAAAGGTACTTGTTAAGCTAAAGCGGAAGGTTATTTGTTGCTCTAATTGTGGTTATGCTATGGATCTTGTGGGTGTGACTAGGCCTGATGAAGGCGGGGGTTTGATTTATGATGAATGGGATGATGATTATGATTATGCAGGTTGGTAGTGTCTAGTTAATTTGCGCCGAAGGCGCTTTGTTCTTTTCAATTAGGCTATTTTTGTCCAAACATTTTTGTTGTTATTGTCATTTATTGCAAGTTTCCACTGGTGCTTCACAAAAACGTATTTATGCTTAAAGACCACCTTTCTGCGTTAAATACGAACGCGCTCTGGTAGTATAGTCCGGTCAAGTATAGCGGCCTCTCGAGTCGCGGACCCGGGTCCGAATCCCGGCCAGAGCACCAGACCGCTGTATGTGGTTCCCTTCCTCAGGTTTTAAAATTCCCAAACAATACTAAGAGCATGAAAACAAATGAGCCAATTCACGACTATGACCAACGTCTTGTAAGACACCGCCGCAACCTCAAACTAATGCGCAACGGCGAAACCGCCCTACGTTTCATCGATCACCTAAGCGCCCTGGGACTCTCAATTGCACGAGTAACCAAATACTCCGCTCATATGCCCGTACTTTTACGTATGATAGATGTTGATCTCAAAACAATGACTAAACAAGACGTTGAAACAGTCGTTGCCACCATAAACACCAGTAAACAAAAAGCTTGGACCAAACGCGACAAAAAACTAGTCCTGCGCAAGCTCATACAATACGCCAAAACAGGCAGTTGTGCCAAAGGCACCCCTATGCCCTCAGAAATAAGCTGGATCAGCCTAGCTGTAAAAGACAAAGACTCAAGAGTAACCCCTGAGAGCCTACTCACACCCGAAGAATTCGCCGACATAATCAAAGCCACCACCAATAAACGCGATAGGGCGATGATTTATGTTCTCTTTGAAGCCGCCCTGCGACCAGGTGAGCTTTTAACCATGACCCTTAGCAGTGTGATATTCAAAGAAGAATACTGCCTCATAGCAGCCAACGGAAAAACAGGTATAAAACGCATACCTTTAGTTATGTCCTGTAAAACCCTCCTAGACTGGATAGGAGAGTTTTCACCTATAGGGAGATAGCGCCATTGTTTGAATTTAAGCAAAGACATCAGGCGTAGTCAGATTTTTCCACAGTTTTAGAGAAGTGTCAACCATTGCATCACATTTAGAA
>JAITCR010000151.1 GCA_031282985.1 Nitrososphaerota archaeon
GTTAATATGTTCTGATTGAGAAAAACGTGTTTTTTGTTGTTAATTGCATGTTTTTGGCAAAAACCCAACCTTAACTGGCCGCTATTTACCACCAAAAACTAAATTACGCCTAAGATCTAATGTTTTTAAGTGCATGTACTGCAAGTTGTCCAAGGTGGTATTCTTTTTCAAGTCCTAAAGCCTCAATAACTATTGGCATAATTATCATATAGTCATTATCTAAAATATGTTTTATGGTACAATTGCTAACAAACTTACTCAAATATTTCGTTATTTTATAACCATAACTTTGCAGTTTATAACATCGTTTGATTTTTTGAAGCTATAGCTGTCATCTTTTGACTTAACCACAATATCCAAAAAAAGTATGCTATAGCTGCACTATATGTTTGGTTCCTAAACAAGTACTCTACACATTCAAAAAACTAAAAAACCAACAAAACAACAAATACCTATAGTGTAACGATGAAGAACCACAATTGAAAAAGAGTGAGTAGGAAAAAAATTGTTTTATACCTGCTGCTTACATTGTTGTTTTTATGGAGGTACAAAAACTGCTGCTGAAACTGTTGTGGTCCAGAGGCCGTTCTTGTCACCTTGCGCTGATTGGGTGCAGTTTGATGTTTTGATGATTAGGCCAGTGGTTTTGAAGATTTTTTTACGTTCATCCCATGCGGTTGCGGGGTCAAATTGTATGCCCATGGTTGTTGCAAGCATAGTAGCTGCTAGATCTTCTGCATAGTCTCCGGCAACTTCGTCAGTTTGACCGAAACTGTGGTGTTCACTGAGGTATCCATATTGATCTTTGCCCGAGGGTATGGCGACACCGACTGATGATGCGACCTGACGGTGTGGTTCGTCGGTTGCGTTGCGTGCGATGACCACGAAGGTGATTTCTCCCGGGTGTATCTTTTTTAGTCCTTTTTCTTTAGTTAGTAATTCGCATCCTGGTGGGACAATGCTAGATACTGCGACTAGGTTACACATTTGAATGCCTGCGTCTCGTAGGGCTAATTCAAATGATTGGAGTTTCTCTTTGTGTTTGCCAACTCCTCTTGTTAGGAAGAAATATTTTGGTATCATTTAACGTCGGTTTAGTCATTGCAGTTTTAATTTAAAAACTTTTTTATGTTAAAAACAAGGCTTAAACAATGTTTTTCTAAGCTTAAACCCTAAAAGCACAAATAGTAAACAAGCCTCTTCTTTCTATGTTCATTTATTAATGGTTAATTGTATGTTGTTGTTTTTTGTGGCGAATGGTTTTTGTTTATCTTATCTTATAGTTTAATTGTGATGTTGTGTGCCTTTGATTTCAAGTTTTGACCCGTGGCAAAGCAGTTTATGTACGTGCTCACAGAAATTAACGTTTAACCCTTACACGGGTTGTGATCATAAATGTGTTTATTGTTATGCTTCAAGTTATATCGTGGGTTTTAATGAGTGCAAACCTAAGAAGGATTTGCTTGAGCGGTTGCGTCATGAGGCTCCTAAACTTAAAGGTGAACTAGTTTCGGTTTCAAACAGTTCTGATCCTTATCCACGAGTTGAGCAATATACTGGTCTAACTAGACGGTGTCTTGAAATTCTTGTTGAAAGCAAGTGTCGTATTCAAATAATCACCAAGAGTAATCTTGTTGTTAGGGACGATGACTTACTAAAACAGGTTCCATCAACAGTAGCTTTTACCATAATAACTAATGATAATCAACTTGCAAAAACACTTGAACCAAATGCGCCTCTGCCAAGTCAGCGTTTAAGTGCTGCTGAGGATTTAATAAATCAAGGTATACCTGTTTCAGTGCGCATAGATCCAATAATTCCATTTATTAACGATCAACCACAAGAACTAATTAAAATCCTAGCGGCTATAGGTGTTAAGCATATAACCAGTTCAACCTATAAAGTAAAACCCGACAACTGGAAACGACTTTCCACAGTATTGCCAGATGTTGCAGAAAAACTTGAGCCGCTCTATTTCAAAGAAGGCGAACGCGTTGGTGGAAACATTTTGTTGCATAGAGATGTGCGAATGAAGATTCTAAAAAATATACGCGATCTTGTTGATGTTGAAGGGTTAAAGTTTGGTTGTTGTCGTGAAGGTTTAGAGCGTTTAAACACTGCATCATGTGATGGGTCATGGTTATTGTCTAAGGTTGGTGGAGGTGGAGTGTAGAGTGTTTCAGAATCGTGTGATTATGCTTGCTGATTTTGACTATTTTTTTGCTCAATGTGAAGAGTTACGCAATCCTGCTATTAGGGATAAACCTGTGGTGGTTGGGGTTTATTCTGGTCGTACTGAGGATAGTGGGGCAGTATCTACTAGTAATTATATTGCTCGTCGGTATGGTGTAAAGTCAGGTATACCCATATTTCTGGCTAAACGTAACCTTGAGGGTACAGATGCAGTGTTTTTTCCTGTAGATCATGATTACTACGGACAAATTAGTGACCATATTATGCAGATTCTTAGTACCTATGTAAGTAGTTTTGAACAGGTCAGCATAGATGAAGCTTATTTGGATGTTACATTGCAGACAGAGGGTAACTTTGAAAAAGCATATCTTTATGCTCAAAGAATCAAACAAGACATCAAAGTGCAAGTTGGAATTTCTCTAACAATAGGTATTGGTCCAAATAAACTCGTTGCAAAAATTGCCTGTGATAGCCAAAAACCTGACGGGTTAACACTTGTTAGACCTAAAGAAGCTGTAGGGTTTCTTGCACCTTTGCCTGCGGATCGATTGTTGGGTGTGGGTAAAAAAACTTTTGTACGTATGGAACAAATGGGTATAAAAACTATTGAAGACCTTGCCAAGTTTGATGTACAACGTCTCATTGAAGTGTTTGGCAAAACTTTGGGTTTATACTTCCATAATGCTGCAAACGCAATTGACAATGAACCCGTTGTTGAACAAGGTGACGCTGGGTCCATAAGCAAAATTGGTACTCTAAAGCAGGACACTCGCGATTTAGAGCTACTTTTGCAGAAAACCGATGAACTAGTAGAAACGGTCTATCAAGAAGTAACAGAAAAGGGGTATAGTTTCAAAACAGTCTCTATATACGCAGTCAATGTTGACTTGGTAAGTAAAAGCCGCTCATTTACTCTTGAACAGCCAGTGAAAGAAAAAGAAGTTATCAAACGAAATGTCCGCGTACTCTTAGAAAAATACTTAGCAGAGTCATCTTTGGATGTTCGACGTGTAGGCGTTAGGGTTTCAGGCTTTAGAAAAGAGCAACCACAGCAGAAGCAGTTAAGTTCTTTCTTTGGATAAACAAGCAAAGAATAAATAGATGTTAGGCGTTATTCTGTTGGGGCTTTTTAGTTTGGGAGATAAGCCGTGTTTTTGAAGGGTTAGATGGTTAATTTTACTGGGATTCGAAAATTCACAAAACCACAAATAACCTCCGTCATAACATCATAACTTTTAAGACGATTCCTAAACTCACTACCCATATCTGAAACTTTTTCACCCGATTATTACTATGCTCAGACACCCCCTCTCAGAAGCAAACACTTTATTGAACGTTTCTTGCTCCTCCAAAAGAGACCCAGCCTTACTACCCACTTCACCCGACCGAGACCCTTTCTCTTAAACGACAACACTACTTTAAGTTTTGAATAATCCTTCAAATACCCACATAACCCAAATCCAACTTTACTCACCTCATCAGGTAAATTAGGGTGACTATGTTTGTATACAGCATAATCAGGGTACTTCCTTTGGCGTAGGGTGATTTGTGCACGATTAAACCTTGTTTATTGACAGTTAACTGGGTTTTACTGTGTGGTGTTTCTTTTTTTCACTGTAAGAGTTTTATGTTTGTGTTTGTTTTTAATTTTGGAATTTTTGCTCTGTTGTGTCTATGAGGGCATTAAACTTTGGTAGTATTTCTTTAATTTTTTAGGGTTTGTAGGTGTCTAATTTTGTTGTAGAGTTTTTTGGTGTGGGCAGTGTTTCTTTTAGGTGGGTTCAAGTTTACGAGTGTCTTTTAGATGTTGTTTTGGTTTAGGTTGAATAGGCAGTTGGTCAGGGTGAGTTATGTATTGTTGGTAGTGGGTGAGAAATGTTAGGGGTTTGTTTTGGGGGTTTGGAGGGGGTTGGTTTCTATTTGGTGTTTTCTGTTTTCTTTTTTAGTTGTTGGTTTTTG
>JAITCR010000016.1 GCA_031282985.1 Nitrososphaerota archaeon
AATTCAGTTTACCCGGTAAAAAGCCCTTTATGGGGATGAGACTGAAGTAGAGGTAGTGCTTGTGGATGTGTCGGAGAGTCCGGTGGAGCGGCCGAAAAAAACCCGAAAAGATGCTATAGCGGCAAAAAGAATCGTCGCACCCAAAAACGCAGTTAATTGTTAACCGACAGACCGGAGAAATTATTTGCATTACTCATGCAGAGGGCAGTAAGCATGATTTTTTTTCTTTATCAGGATAGTGTTGGTTGTCTTGTTTCTGAGGGGCTTTTGTTTTTGGGTGATAGGGGTATCAGGGGATTTTGAAGCTGTATAAGAATAGTTTGATTTCTAAAAAGAAGCTCGTGGTGGTACATTAAGTGTGGAGGAGAAGCTGGAGAATAGACGGTATTTCTCGTGAACGAGTTTTTGTGGAAGATGTTATTGCAAAGTTTAAGGTGTTTAAGATTTTGGCAAACAAGTATCGTGACAGGCGTAAACGTTATGAATTGCGTGCGGCATTAATTTGCGGCATAATCAATTATGAAAACAGGAAATAAAATCCGAGAGGTCTATTTTCGTTATTTTGCTTGTGTTTAATTATTTTCTCTCTTTCCTCAACAGTAATTGGCTTTGGCATAACAACATAAAAAAACGAACATGTAGTAAAACTTTTCGCATGTTGCTATAATGGGTGTTTTTTGAGGGCCGGTTTGAAAAACAGTTTTTACCTTGTGTGCCAGCTGATGTAACAATTATTTTGGATAATGCTTCTTTTCATCGGAAGAAAAAGTTGTCAGTTATTGCTGAGCGGGCTGTTGTGTCTTTGTTGTTTTTGCCCGCGCATTCGCCTGATTTTAACAGGATTGAGAATCGGCGGGCTAATATGAAGCGTGCTTTACCTGATTTGATACCTAAATGTGAAACACTACAAGAAGCCGTGTACACCCATTTTGAAGAGTATAATTCTTAAACTATTCTGCTATAACAAACAAAGAGAGCAGTGCAATAAAAACTAAGTCAATACTCGAAGTTGAACACATTTTTCTTACATTCACATTTTTTCACCTCCATTTAAAGTAAATTAATACGAGCTAGCTACCTCCAAGTGTCCTGCTGTAAATATTTGGCAGTGCAACTGTTTTTACGTCAGTCTTTTTGTGTTTTGCAATTAAAGATATACCAAGACCTAAAAAAGAGAGTACCACACCGCTTACCGTTAAAATTGTACCAACAAGAAATTTGTCAGCCTCCCTATGTGTAACACCGTCTTCTTCTATAAACTCCACACCAATTGGAATCGCTGAACTTTTATCATCCTGATTTGTTACGTAAACCACATATTCACCACGCTTATCAAAATCAATTTGAACAGAATATGGCGTAATTACGTCCGCATTCACCAAAGTTACGTTCGATGGATCAACAATTACCAAATGCACAGGTAACACTACATCATCTGGAAGCGGAGCCATTGATATAGAACCGCTAGGAGCCCTCATATACCCTACGAGAAGGTTTCCTAAACCCACCGGAGCCATAAATATACTATACCCATATGTTTCGCTTGAATTAATCAGTCCAAATGCTGCTATTGAAGATCTTGGAAGAGCAGCCGTCCAAAAATTAAACAACAAAACCACTCCAATAATTACCAGAATTAATCCAAGTCGGGTAAAGTTTATTCGCGTATTTCAAACCTCCGACAGAAATAAACAAACATTGGAACCACTACTATACACGCATAAAAAACGACTAAACCACCAAAACTGCCTGAAGAAAGAGTATACTGAAGCGAGTTAGCAATAGGTGAAAATGAAGATACCTGTCCTACATTAAGGAGTTTATTCAAAAAGGTTAAAGACCCGTTATAAGGCGTTAAACATAAGTAATTAGCATAACTAGCGCCCTCTCTAAGGGCAAATTCCATGTTTATAGTTGTTGGGAACCAGAAGAAAAAGTTTGTAAGTAATGCCGTCAGCACTGAGGGAAGTGTACGCTTTATTGCTAAAGAAATCAAAACACCTAAACCGCCACAAAACATCAACGATAAAAATGAAACGGACAACGCATAAAATGAAAACTGCAAAACAAGCCAAGGATTAGAGTAAAAAGTAATACCCACAAAAAACAGGGTAAAACCCCAAGAAAGCAAAGCTAAAGGCAGAACTACTGCAACAAACTTTACAGTGAAAAGCAATTTACGAGATACAGGTACAGATAAAAGAGACTGCATCATACCTTGCTCATAATCTCTAGCAAAAGACAAAGACATCAAAACCGCGCACATAATCACCAAAGGCAGCAATAACGAAGCCACTGTAGTACTCACACTCTCTGCTACAGCAGATTGAAAAGCAACTGAAAATTTCGATTGCCCATAAATCTCCGTAAGCGGTTTTATTGAAGCAATACTCATCACTGACATGAGCGCAACTGTAATTTCTAATATGGGTCTAGCCCAAACTTTACCCAACTCAGCCTTCAACAACGCCAAACCAACTTGAAAAGACAACTCGTTACGCCTCCTTAACAGCTAATTTAAAAACGGCTTCTAAATCAGACTCTACCATTTTCACTTCATCCAAAGACGCATTTGCCTGACTTATAAGCAAAGGCAAACGCTGTTTAAACAGTCCAACATTTCTCACACTAACATGTAAACAGTCATCAACTATTGATAAGTTTTCGATGCACACTTCATTTTTCAAAAGAGTTGCCACCGGCTTGACTGGGTGAACTTTAACAATAAACTTTGTTGTAGAATCTTTGTCAAACATTTGACCTATTGCGCCCTGTCGTAGCAGTTTACCCTTATCCATTAGAATAAAATTATTACATACACGCTCAAGCTCGGGTAATATGTGACTTGAAATCAAAAAAGAAATGCCTTTTTCTTTATTTAAAATTGTTATAAGTTCAAGAATTTTTGCACGATTAAGAGGATCTAAATTTGAAGTTGGCTCATCAAGAAACACAAGCTCTGGATTACCCAAAAGCGCTTGTGCAAGTCCAAGCCTTTGACGCATACCAGCCGAATAACCCCTAATCCGCCTATCATAAGCAGCCTCATCAAGCTCAACAAGCCTCAAAAGCTCCTTAAGCTCAACCAAAGGATTCGATGCGCCCTTTAATTTAGCCATTAATTTTAACTGCTCAAGTCCAGAAAGATTATCATAAAAAGCAAGTTTTTCATACAAAACACCTGCCCTACTACGAATAGTATAGGAATCTCTCCAGCAGTCAAGTCCAAACAATTTTGCACTGCCAGCATTAGGCTTAATCAACCCAAAGCATAGTCGTATTGCAGTTGTCTTACCAGCTCCATTTGGACCAACTAATCCATTAATGCCATGACATATCTTTAAATTAAGACCATCAAGTGCCACTGTAGCACCGAACCGCTTTGTTACGGATTTAAATTCACCAATAACTTTACAACTCATAACAGATGCCTTCATCTTTTAGTATGTGGTAATAGTTTATTTTTAGATTTGTTTGAATAAGTTTTTCGTTTATCTTGTTTTTTCTTCTTTGAAGACTTGTATGCTGAAAATACAACCGAGGCGAACAATACAACAAATATGGGTATTAGAGCAAGTTTCCAATGTGGAGTAGTTATACGCACTAAAGTAAAATTCAAGTTTTCTGAATAATCCACTAAATCAAAGACTCCGCCGAAAATAAACGCTACTCCTAATTTATTCAAAAGTACATCACTAAATTGACTCGCAGCACGAACAAGTACACCAGTTTCTGGATCAAACCACAAAACAGGATGCCCAATAAATAATCCCGAATCATCAGTTTGTTGATATGAACATAAAACTGTTTTTGAGACTACTTGATAATTCTCAATTAGTGTTGGTTGTTGTACTTCATGTATAACAGTACCCGATAAAGAGAGGTTTTCTGTTTGGCAGATTTGAATAGTGTTATTCTCGATTAAAGAGCTCGGGTCTACAATAAATGTTGTTGGGGTGGAATCTATGAAAACACGACCATTTGAAATTGTGGCGGGTAAAGATATTTCGTTATAATAATCATCAAAGGTAAGCGTAACTTGAGCAACATAGTTACCTTCTAGTGATTCTTTCATAGAAAACGTGAAAAGCGCAGTTTCAGGTGTACAATTTGTTCCGTTCAAAAATTCCACCCAAATCTCTGGTGTTTCAGTATTTGATGCTGATAATGGACTCTGCATGTAACCTTGAAAGGTAACATGAAATGTTGATGGTAAAGAGTTTCTATCTACACCTGTTACAGAAGTAGAAAAAAAGAGAGCTAATGTACAAAGCAGTGAAAAAAATAGTACTGCTAAGTTGTTTTTTTTCGAATTAGTGGACAATTCCGCACCAACTACCAGATTTCTGTGGTTCAGATGGGCTAAACCAGCATTCTGCGATTCTAGCATTGCCATCTATTGGGAAGTATGCCTGAATGTACGCACATGCGAGAACACCAGTATTCACATGTTGTCTAACCTGTAGTATACCACTAGTATACGAGTTCAGACCGGCACTGGTAATGTAGCCATTGGCATCCCATGTAGCATCGACTTCCGCAAATATGTTTCCCCAACCACCTGAATCTCCTACAGATATGTATCCACTTCCTTCTTCCTCTGCTAAAACTGGAAGAACAAGCAAAGACAGCATTGTAACAAACATCAGACCAACACCCAAAGCTGAACACATTTTTCTCGTATCCATATTTTTCTTTTTCCTCCATTTGTGTTTTTGTGTAGTAATGCTTAAATTACATTAACACGTTTTTGCTTAGGAGTAGTTAAAATAGTCTTTAATGTTGTTGATTACCTGATCTTGACATTATAGCAACTTGAGTTTACATTAACAGTTATAGCCGTCATGTTTGAACCAGTTTTTAATGTCAACAAGTGTTATTGCATTCAACGCTATTCTTAGAGCCTTTTGTAGTTCTTCATGA
>JAITCR010000050.1 GCA_031282985.1 Nitrososphaerota archaeon
GGATGAGTTTGTTTGTTGGTATGATGATGGGCTACAGGGGGCTTTGAATCTGGATATTGCTGTGTCTCCTAATATGGCGTTTGTTTGTCTTTTGTGGCCTGAAGTGTGGATGGGTCTAGCTGCTAGACAGTTTAGATGGTGAGTAGTGGCTATAAGTTAACTCAAGATGGGGGAGAAATTATTTCGGGATAAGACAAACGATTTTTATTGTTGTGTGTTTTTTGTTTTAAATTCATTTCGGAGTTGTATTTCTCTGCGTTTACGGTTATAGTCTATGGAGAAGTCGTGTGTGGCATCGCGTATTTGTCGTATAAGTAGCATCATATGGCTGTTTTTATCTAACTGTATGGGTTGTTGACTGTTGGGTTTGTGTATTTCTTCATTCTCTTTAGCTAAGCCAATCATTGGAATGTTTAGTTGTAAAGAATTTAATGCTGTTTGAGCCGCTTTTACCTGTCCAGATCCGCCGTCAATAATTATCAAGTTAGGCATTAAAGCACCTTCCTCTTTTAAACGTCTATATCGTCGGGTGACAACTTCATGTATGGAAGCAAAATCGTCTTGTCCCATAACTGTTTTAATTTTAAATTTGCGATAATTCTTCTTATCAGGTTTTGCATCAGTAAAACGCACCATACCGGAAACCACATGCTCCTGCCCAAGATTAGAAATATCAAAACACTCAATCACACGTGGCAACATAGGCAAGTTAAGAGCAGTTTGTATGTCAACTAAAATGTTGTTGCCTGTTAAGCTGGACTGTAAATTCTTTTCAGCTAATTGCACAAGATCCAATTTATTACCTCGCGTAGGAACCGTTAAAGTAACAGATGTCAAACGTTTTGCATACAAAAACGCTTCCAACGCCACTTTTTCGTCAGAGTCTTGCCAGCAGGGTTTGTTAAGTAAAATTTCTCGCGGAATTTGATTAACCGCATAAAATGCTTTTAAAAACTCTTGCTCTACCATCGGCTGACAATCAAATGTAAACTCTTTTTTACCCAGCAACACCCCTTTACATAATCCCATTTGTACAACACGTATTTTATCACCTTCTTGACAAAAAACCATTATATCCTGATCAAAACGTCGCTCATTATCAACAATTTGTCGCTGAGTTAAAAGCCTAATTGATGCCATCTGATCTCGTAGCTCTAAAGCGCGTTCAAACTGTTGACTATTGGAGGCTTGGCTCATTTGTTGTTCTAAAACTTGCAGAGTTTTATCAAATTTTCCCTCTAAAAACTGTCGAGCATTTTTAATCTGCTCAGCATACTGCTCCTTAGTAATTTTCTCAACACAGGGAGCTGTACAATTACCTATATGATAGTTTAAACAAGCGCGTTTATGCATTGTTTTACAAGTGCGTAATTTGAAAACTTTGGTTACAAGCCGCTGCAAATCTTGACGAGTATAACCTTCAGTATAGGGTCCAAACGTTTCCAGTTTAAATGAAACTTTGCGACAAGTCAAAATCCTAGGATAATCCTCACGAGTTAAAGCAATATATGCATAAGTTTTAGCATCTTTAAGGTTAATATTATATTTTGGAGTATGCTGCTTAATTAACTTGTTTTCCAACAACAACGCCTCCACCTCATTGTTAACAATTATCCAATCTATACTTCTAATATGCAAAAGCAACCGACGAGTTTTAGGAGTCTGATCAATACTTGAAAAATAACTTTTAACGCGACTACGCAGATTTTTAGCTTTACCCACATAAAGAATATCCCCTTGCACATCACGATACAAATACACACCAGGATCCGTAGGAATATCAACGCTCTTGAAATCAGCTACACTTGACAGTTCAATCATGCACTCTGCCACCAATAATTGACTAAAATGTACTCATTAAGCATTTCCTCTAAAAACAAACTACACGCTTACCATTACGCGATACATGAGAACAAAAGATCCATATTCACCTACGAAAGCCACCTAATGGATGCCTTAGAGCCTGTTTAATATCTCCGTAACAGCAGCGAAATGAATGCTAATTTTGTGGCTTGTAAAGTGTTAGAGTTTTCATTCACAATTTTTCCACAACAAACGATAGTCTCCAAGCCAACCAAACGAACACTCAACAACCCAACGCTTAGGAAGAACCACAAACTTGTGTAACTCACTACGCGTAACAACCTCAACAGCCACCCCTATCAACCCCTTAACGCTATTGACAAAAACTTCTCCTGTATAACTCCCATCCACCAAAACAGTTTGACCCTTCGACAGATGAGACACAACATAACCAATCATTGTCACTACACCCTCACAATCAGTTACATTAGCCATACTGACAAACATTACATGCGGCAGACCAAACGTATCAACACCGATATACAATTTAACACCCAAAGTTTTTTCCCGTATCAAATCCCTTCTGCCTTAGCAGTATCAGTGTTTTTAACACTCTTAGAATCCACAATAATCATAGTTGCTTGTTGGTCTTGGCCATTAAAGACACACTCACCTCAACTAATTCGCGCAAAACACGATCAAGGATACTTTCTTTGTCTTCTTTTGCGGTTCTCCAAACGTTGTAGGGGTAGTAGCAGATTTGTCATTTGGGAAAATCATGGGCAGTGAACGCCAGCGGCAGTCTTCCCGTTTTCGGTAAAGTACAGCGCAAAAGATGTCATAGAGATCTATGTATGTGAATGGGTTGTTTTACGTGCCGATTCAAGTGTATGGCGTATTACTTCAAATTGTCTGCGTGTTATATCACTGAGATAAGTTGTCCTCATGTATTTCCTCTATACCTCTCAGAACCTGTCCTCAATAATAATTGCTGAATAACGCAATTGTTTATGTTGTAATGGCTATATTCTTCAATAGTCACGGTTATTTTGTAATATTTTTTCTTCTTATATTGTTTATTTACAAAATATGTTTTGTTTGTCCTGTTTAACATTAATTGTGATGATACACATAATTTAGTGTCATTAACATTGCATAAAACACAATTAAAAATGAAATATAACGTTATTTTCTTGTTTCACCAAATAATTTTTTTTAAAAATATTGAGGCAGGTTCTTAGTGTGATTGATGTGTCTGTTCATGTAGCCAAGAGTTTGTTGGTTTAATTGGTGAGCGAGGTGAGGATGTTAAGGCAGATAGTGCATATGTTGGTGATTGTAGGGATGAGATTTTAAGATTGTTCCCAAGGGTTAGGGTTCATGTTTGTGCTATGGCGTATTGTAATAAGCTGTTAAGTGCGGAGGAAAAGGTGGGTAATCGGTTTATTGTGTGTGCGTTGTAGGGGTTGAGCATGTTTTTGGGTATATGACAAGGTTTATGGTTGGTGTTTGTTTGCGTGTTCATGGTTTGGGTCGTGTGGGTTGGGATGTTGTTTGTGAGAATTTGGCGTACAATTTGTAGCGGTTCATGTTTCTTGTTGGTTAATTGGTTTGAAGTGTTGTCGATCTGGTGGGTTGGTGGTTGGCAGGGTTTGTTTTTGGTAAATTTTTGGTGTTTTGTTTTTCTAAAAATTAGGTAAAAATGAGAAATAATGCTTTATGCAGGGTTCATTTGTGTTTTTATTGGTTTGAAGTCTAAAAAACATGTTTTCGGAGGTTGCCTTTAATTATGCACACTTCTACACTTGCTATTGGAATCAAAAATAAACGAAAACAAAGTTTCAAGGGTATAACCTATCATTAAGAACGGAAATCATGTTTTCTAAATTGACCTATAGTTCAAGCCATTTTTCGATGTCTTTATATATAATAAATAAGTTTTGCAGTTGTGTCATTTGACTTGTTGAGGACGTTTAAGGATAAATTGCTCTACAATAGAGAATCGCGGTTACGGAGAATCCTTGACAAGTGGCATCTTTTCTTTTTTGGGTTTGCGTTAATTTATATGATTATACTTTTGTTTAACTTTACAAAGACGCCTATTTTGTGGGATGAGACCAGTCATCTTAATAGTGGTACTCTTCTCTATTTTGGGCAGTATAATACGTTTATGGGTTATGCTTTTTATCCGCCTTTGTTTGATGTGCTTGTGTTTATTTCTTACAAAGTTTTTGGTATTGGTCTTTTTGCAGCTAGATTGCCTGCGGTGTGTTTTTCAGGTCTTGCGCTTTGGGCTGTTTTTGAGTTAGCTTATTATTTGTATAATGGTAAGGTGGCTTTGCTTTCAGCTGTTATTTTGGGTATTATGCCCGGGGTTTTTTGGCTTTCTGGATATGCAATGTTGGAAACTGTTTTGATGTTTTTTGTTACGGTGGCTTTGCTTTGTTTTTATCGCTGGATAGTGACTCGTCGGGATAGAATGTTGTTGTTTGTGGGTTTGGCGCTTGGTTTGGGTTTTTTGGCAAAATATCAGATGCTTGTTGTGGGTGTGGTTATGTTGTTGGGTATTGTGTTGTTTGCGCAAAAATCGCTAATGGCTGCTTTTAGGAGGTTTTCTTTAGCTATAGTTGCTGCGGTGTTGGTTGTGTTGCCGTGGATCTTGGTTGCTTATAATGTTTATAGAAATGAGATGCTTAGTCAATGGTTTTATGCTATGGCCGTTGGTAATCCGGAGCGTTCGGTTTATAGTACGCGTTTTCCTATACCTATTTTTTATTTTATAGAAGTTGTTTGGCCGTATAGTCATTTTCATCCGATTTCGGTTTTTGTTTACACTTTATGTTTAGCTGGTTTAGTGTTTATGTTTTTGCGGCATCGGTGTGCGGATAAGTTTGTTTTGCTTTGGTTTGTGGTTATTTTTGTGTTTTTTACGGTTATTTCTAATAGGGAGTGGAGGTATGTGGTGTCGTTGTTTCCTGCTTTGGCTATTTCTGCGGCTGTGGCTATTTTGGCGTTTGGGGGTGTTTTGCGTAGGGCGTGGAAAAAGTCGTTTTCGGTGAGTAAGAGATGTTTAGTAAAAGTTTTCTCTGTAATTGTAACTGTTATGGTGGTGGGTGCTATGCTTTATAGTGTATATGATGCGTACACTTTTGTTTCAGGTCAGCAGGTGGTTATAGACATTAATGGTGCAGCTAATTATGTGACTACTAATATTGAATTCGGCAGGTCTGTTATGGTTTTGTGTCCGGTTAATTTTTTTAATCATGATGTGGTGCAGTTTTATCTTTGGGCGCAAGGAGATCGTTTTACGGATGTTTTGCATTATCCTACGTTGCCTGCGGATGCTTATACGCCAGATTTTAATGTTTTAGAGCTTGTTGAGTTATGTAAAGAGAATAATGTGCAGTATGTTTTGCTTTTTGAGTATGGTGATATGAATATGCCTTATTTTGGGACGGATTTGAATTGTCAGAAAGTCTATGAGCAGCTTTGTTATTCAGGTAGTTTTTTGCAGGTAACTGAAGAGCAAACATTTGGTGATAGCCCAAGACAAATATTTGTCATAACCTTCACTGGATAGACTAAAATTAATAATTTAGGCTTATAAACAGTATGCAAGTTTATCAGTATCATACGGTAATGTACACGACAAACACATGAACTGTCCCATTTTAGACAAAAGACAAAAATTTGACGCTTTTCAACCCATTTTTGTTCTAATTACTTGATTTTTATCGTAAAACAGTACCTTTTGTCAGCGTGTTAAACTTTAAC
>JAITCR010000150.1 GCA_031282985.1 Nitrososphaerota archaeon
CCTCCTCATACACAACAATAAAAAACCACTTAAACATAACCCATATACACCTACAAACACAATTTTTACACACCACAAAATTATAAAACACTCCACCTTTAGTCATTTTACCCTAACTATACAAATACAAAACCTTACCCACCAAACAAAACACCAAATTACACCCAGCAAGATACACACAACACCCATCAGCATAAGACAGCACAGTTTCTACTCACTCTCCTCTATAAAGAACACAAACATCAAACACGCCACCCGCAACATACAACTCAAAACCCTTGCCACACATACAACAATATCAGACACAGAAACATACTCCTCACCAGCAGTAACAACTAACTTGGACACCCAGAGTTTAACAGCTTTTTAGTCATAACACTAACAAATAAGATCATTTACCGCGTTTGTTTCTTCAAAATCAGCTATAAACCTATTTTTGGAACCAACAACTGTTTGTATGTTGTAACAAACGTCTACTTTGCCATTGATATCATTAGACAACTACCGTGATCTGTTAATAATATTTGTTTTTCTTTGGTTTGTTCTATCTCTTTGTGTATTCTTGGCAGACTTTTTTACACACATAAAATTCTGTTAGGTACTGAGTAAAGATTTTTTGGTTTCTTGCGCTGTTTTGTTGTTGTTTTGATATTTTCTTCTTGTTTGCTTTCTTTTTGGCTAATGTATCCATTTCGTTGTTGATTTCGCCTATTTTTTGTCGATACATGCTATGAGGTTGACTAGTTTCTTTTTGGTGAGATTATTGGTTTTGGAGTTTACGGCTTTAATTTTGTTTCCATCCTACCGATTAGTTCTTTGTTGTAGAGGTCTAACTTTATGCAGAGTTTTACGAAGTCTTTGAAGACGTTTTTAGCGCGTGGGTTGTTGTGGCGGAATCTGGCGATTGTGTTGTGGTTGGTGTTAATTTTTTTATTAGTTACATGGGTTCTATGTTGCGTTGTGTTTCTTGTTCTAGTCTGCGGCTGGATCTTATTTTGTTTAGGTATCCGTAGATGTAGAGTTTTAGCAGATCGGTTGGGTTGTATGGTGGTCGTCCGGTTTGAGCGGTTGATGTGGTGAATTCTATTTGTTTTAGGTCTAAACTGTTTACGTAGGCATCTATTGCGCGTACAGGGTTTTCTTGTGTAACATGGTTATCTATGGAAATGGGAACTAGTGTGCTCTGTGTTTGGTGTTCTCCAGCAATATAATCCATAATCTTGTATCAACCGCTGGCGTTGAACTTATCAACTATATAGTTAAATGGGTATCGTTAGAGTTTTGATACAGTCTGATAAGCAGTAGGTAGTTCACTTTGTTTTTATCGGTTTGAAGCGTAAAACGTGAGTTTTCGGAGGTTGCCTATAATTTTTTGCTAAAAAATCTGTGGGGGGGGGAGGGAGGGGATGTAATGATTCATTTTTTAGTTAAGTTTATTAACATATTGTTTGTTACACGTTGATTATAATGGAGGAAAATAAAAAATAAAAAATATTAAGAATAAAAATGTATTTTCAGCAATTGCAGTATTACTGACACTATCCTTTGTTGTCTCCATGATTACAACTACAGGCATTGCAAACGCGCAGACAGAACGCGAGTTTACAACATTTCCATTTGTTGACACTGTGCCAAGAACCGCTGGTGTTGGCCAAGCTGTTCTAGTTAACTTTGGCTTGCTAAACTATTTAGCAGTTGATGGTGATGGCTGGAACGTAACTGTAACAATTACTGACCCTAATGGCAAAACAAGCACTTTAGAAGGCATGACATGGTCCACTGGTACCGTTGGAAAATATTTTGTACCTGATACTTTGGGAACCTATAATTTACAATGTAACTTTGAACGCGTGTACTACAATGCGTCAACAGCTAGTTTGCGTGGATGGTATGCAGCAAGTAAAAGTAACGTTGTAGAATTAGTTGTACAAGCAGATCCAAAACAAGATTACCCTGGATATGATGTTCCAGATTCTTATTGGACTAGACCAATTGATCCACAACTCCGTGAGTGGTGGTCTATTTCAGGAAGCTGGGTAGCTAGGCCGCGAAATGCGTATGCTCCGTATAATGATGCACCTGACAGTGCACACATTCTGTGGACTATGCCAATAGGTGATACCCTTGGTGGTTTATCAGGCGGAGATACTTGGCAGATTGGCTATCAAAATGGTGATGCTTATGAAGGCAAATTTGTAGGTGCTGTTATTATTGCAGGTGTTCTTTATTACAATACTGGTGGTACTTATAATCAAGCTACAGCTGGTAATGCTAATAGCGGTGCAATGGGCGTAGTAAACGGTTCAGTTCCTCATCAAAGGAATACAATTGTTGCAGTTGACTTACATACAGGCAAAACACTATGGGAAAAATCATATAATTTCGGCACTGATAACGATGCAAGAATTTCACAAGGGCAAATACTTGTATGGGACTGCTTAAACAATCGTGGCGTATTTGCATATCTTTGGTTAGGTAACTCAGGCAATATGTATGCCGTTGAGCCTAGAACAGGTGGGCTCGTATACAACATGACTAATGTTCCTGCGGGTACTATTTATTATGGTCCAAATGGTGAAATGCTAAAATATCAACTAGTAAACTATGGAACTACTGAGAGTCCAAACTGGCATTTACTACAGTGGAATTCTAGTTATGTTGTACACAAAGGTAAAGTTAGTATGATGGAAAGTTGGGGTAGTCAAGTTCAAGGTGTTACTTATGATGCAGCAGCGCGTGGCTATGATCTTAACGTTTCAATATCAACGCCCTTGACAGGAAACATAATGACTGTATTTCCAGCTGACCGTGTTATAGTGGGTAGAGCTAACGTAGAAGATGTGACGCTTTCTGCAATCAGCCTTAAATCAGGGGAGGTAGGACGATTGTTGTTCACTAACGAACGCTGGTCTTCACCATCAGTTTGGCAAGATCTCATGATGGGTAGTCAAACAGGTTGGATGACCTATAGCATAGATGATTATGTGGCTATTTACTGGGCAAAAGAAATCCGCGTTCATTATGCCTTTAGTTTAGAAAATGGTAAATTCCTATGGGCAACAGAACCACAAATCTATGCAGATGCATGGACTGACTCACCTAGTTCAGAAAAACTCGTTGCATACAACAGACTCTACGCAGCAAGTTGTGGTGGTATTGTATACTGCTATGACATTAAAGACGGAAAATTGCTTTGGACATATGAAGCAGAAGACAAATACACTGAATCTTACATTACAGAAAACTGGTGGTTAATGCCGGTGTTTATTTCTGATGGTAAAATCTACCTTGGTCACATGGAACATTCTGCTCTTGAACCTAAACCAAGAGGTGCACCATTCCTTGCACTTGATGCAATTACTGGTGATCTTGTTTGGGAGATAGATGGTGCATTCCGTCAGACTCGTTGGGGTGGACGTGCAATCATTGGCGACAGCATCATTGTTACTCAGGATACTTATGATCAGCAGATTTATGCTATTGGTAAGGGTCCAAGTTCAATGACCGTTATAGCGCCTGATGTTGCTGTTGCAGTAAACACTCCAGTTCTAATCAGAGGAACTATCATGGATGTTTCACCAGGCACAGACAGTACAGAGCTTAAGTTGCGCTTCCCCAACGGTGTTCCAGCGGTATCAGACGAAAGCATGAGCGAATGGATGTTATACGTATACAAACAATTCCCGCAACAAATGGCAACAGGTGTTTCAATTAGAATTGATGCTATTGATCCAAACGGCAACTATGTAACCTTAGGCGACACAGTAAGCGATGCAAACGGCAAATTTAGCTTTACCTTTACACCTGACAAAGACGGACAATACAACATTTATGCATTCTTTGACGGTTCAGATTCATACTATAAGACTGATGCACAAACTGAATTGCTAGTGATGCCTGCAGGGCAATCTGTTGACAATGGTCCACCATATGCGTTATACGCTTTCATAGTGGGCATCGTAATGATTATTGCCATTGTCTTCATTGGCCTGTTGATCCTCAAAAAGAAATAAACAACAAACAAACCTTTTCTTTTTTTCGTTTAATATTCACTAGACGTTAGTTTTTATTAGTGTTTTAAGGGTAAATCAGCGATTTTATTAACGTGTAGACGTTTTATTTGGATTTTAAGGGATTTATGTGCTAAATTACGCTATGTTAGACCTCTTGCGAAACTAAGAATTGTGTAAAGGTTTGAATTGTTATCCCGTCAAAAGAATGTTTGGACTTAAAGTTTAACCTGATTTAGGTGTTTAATTTTTTCAAAAAAATAGATAGTTTCGCAAGAAGTCTATTGTCTAAATATTCTGAGCATTTTAAGAACTTCACAGGCCTAACCATAGAAGAATTTACACATCTAAACCAAACAATACACGAAAAACACCCTACATACGAACAAAAACGTCTCCAAAGAACAAACCGCAAACAAGCCATAGGAGCCGACAAACCTTCAAACTCAACCTAACAAACAGACCACTCACACTATTTCTCTACCACCAACTATACACTTCCTCAACCGTTGGCGGTGTCATAAATTAAGTGAAGTGTTGTGTCTCCGCGAGAGGCCTGAAAATTTAGAGTTAATTCAACAATGTTTTTGGCATAAACGGGTTTTTGATCAGTAAAAGTTTTTCTGACAAACAGAGCACATCAATTAAAATACTTCATGACACCACCCAACCGTTCTAGCCTTCACCTTGCGCAAATACGCCTCAACTTTTGACCAAACAAACTCTACAGAATTAAAATCAGGCAAATACACTGGCAAAAACGCAATCCTCACACTCAACAAAACCAAAGAATCCAACACACCCTTAACCTTATGAACCAAAAAATTACCCAAAATCAAAATATCCCACTCCTCATAACTGGTACAAGACAACACTTCACATACTACTAAACAACCAACATTCAAAGAACCCTTAAACGACAAAGAAGCAACAACCCCGCTTAAACCCAACACACCCACAATTGAAGATACTCAAAACGTACATCAGGCATATAATCATCCACACGTTCATACGAAAATGCCCTACATAGAGTCGGTCATCCACAATTAGCGCTACTTTCATCAAGCCAGTAGTGGTTAAGGGTTTAGTTCTTGTTGTATTTTACGATAAATTGTGCGTGCTTCCATTACTTTTTGGGTTGTTTATTTGTTTGTTTGGATGGGTGGCGTGTCTTCTTTTAAAGGTTAATCCCAGTTTACGTAGGCGTCTGCAGAGTGCAGATTGGCTTATAGGTAACTTGAATTCGTCAATTAGTTTCTGCAGTGTTATGTCGGGGTGTTCTTGGATTTTTTCTACTACTTTGTCCATGGTGGTTTTGTTGACTAGGGGTTTTCGTCCGCAGTTTAATGGTTCGGGTTGGTAGTGGCCTTGTTTTTGGTATTTTCTCCAGATGCGTTCTACTGTTCGTATGCTGACAAGTAGCCACTTTGCCACATCTTTTGTGTTTTTACCCTCTTGCATGTGTTTAACAATAGCAGCTCGCTTGTCATTTGATATCGGCTTAACCAATGTACCCTCACACGACTGCACTACAACAAACGCCTATAAAAGTCAATGTGCTATATGTGCACATCTGTGTAGTTGTGAAAGACCTTTTGAAAGCTTTGTTTTGGCGAGGTAGAGTAAATTGCATGTATAGAATAGTTGGTTAAATGTCTATTGTGTCGTCTTGTTTTGGTATGCAGACATCTGTCATTTCTCCAATTTTTTCTGCTAACGCTTCAGCCTGTTCAATATCACCGTGGACAAGAACTGTTCGAGTTGGTTTTAGTTTATTTACAATTTCTACTAGTTCGTTTTGGTCTGCATGTCCTGAAAGTTCAATCTGTTTAACTAGTGCTTTGACGTCAAAAGTTTCTTCTTCAATTTTAAAGAACCCTTCTTCTTTTGCTGTCTTTAGCGGGCTGTCAGGTGGTAAGTAGCCGCTGGTTAGGATAACAGAGTTATGTTTGTCTCCTGCCCAATCTTTCAAAAGACGTAGGCTTGCTCCTGCGTGGACAAATCCTGAGGTGCAAATTACAATGGCTGGTTCTTCTATTTGGGCTGTGCGGTAGAGGTGTTTTATGTGTCTATATCTGAAAGGCGTTTTTTGTTTACGGATTTCTTGGGTAAATAATGCTTTGTAATGATTGTAGTAATCATTGATTTTATGTGCAAGATTCGATATAGTGTAAACATTATAGCGTGGTAAGTATCCTTTTTCTATGGCGGTGTCTATGCGTTTTGCCATTTCTTGACTCCTGTGAAACGCAAATGTTGGTATCAAAACGTTTCCTTTATTATCCATAGTTCTTAGTAGGTCTTCCATGAATTCATCAATTAATTTTTGCCTTGGCGTTCGCACTTTACCGCCGTATGTTGACTCGGTGATTAAAACATCTGGATGCTTAGGTAATGTGTCTAATTTACAGCCACGTAGTATTTCGGTGTCATGAGTACATATGTCACCTGTGTAAACTATTTTTTTCCCCTCTGACTCAAGACTGGTTACTTTAGCTCCTGCAACATGGCCTGCGGGTTGAAGTTTAACTTTCATCCCTGAGAGGGCTATGGCGTCACGGGTCCACCAGCTTTGTCTAATTTTTTCTGCGTGATGGTCTGTATATTCAAAGTTGCCTTTTTCGTTTTGAATGTTGACCATGTCATGTAACAGGTCTACTGTTACGTCTCGTGTGATTTCTGAACCGACAACTGTAGGGTTGTGTTTAGATAAACTTAGCAAACTGCCTGTATGGTCAAGATGAGCATGACTTATAATTATTGCATCAAAATCTGTTGGAAACTTTTTAGGTTCCCCTTCAAGTTTTATACCATAATCTAGAGCAATTTTACATGAATTAGTTTCAACAGATATACATGAGCCACCTACTTCTCTGGCTCCACCAAATATTTTAATTTCCAATTTTGTATTCTCCAAATAAATGCAAGCTTGTTTCAAAAATTGGTTCGACAGCCAATTCAAAGCTTGACAAGTTAAATTTAATCTTGTTTTTACCCGAAGAGAAACAGTGAACCATATTAAGCTATTGACACTTTAGTAAAAGTTATCCATGTAAAAATGGTTTATTAAACTAATTCTTTTGAACCTAATAATATACAGGCAGTAATATCCATTATTTGAAGCTAATTAATTATATGTAAAGTAATTTTTTGAAAGTTGTTAGGTAAATTGGAGTTAACCAAAAATTAAATAACCTTGTCGTTTATGTGGTATCAGGTTGTTTGCTATGTCTTTAGATGGTAAATTTGGAGATTTAATTCAGGTGAAAAGAGCCTTTTTGCAGACCTCTGTAAAAGATTATGCTGCAGGGGGCAATGATATGTTAGATGATGTAAAGGCAAGTTTAGATGAGGCGAAAACAGAGATTCTTAATCATATACTGCTTGCTAGTTACATACGTGAAGAATCTGGTGATGTGGCATATCGTAATGAGTGTCTTGAAATGTTTAACAGTTGGTTTGAAAAATGGTTCGGAAAACCTTAGTAACATGCATTTTAAAGAAATGTAAGTACATGAGTGGTTGTTACTCTTTTTGTAGTGTATAAAAGACGTATCCGTAATGTTTGGAGTATCTGCGAAACATTTCTATCTTTTTTTCTTCTTCGGCAATTGTCGCTAAAGCTTCACTATTATCTTTATGCTTCTTTTTAAGAGCAGGTAGTTTAGAAAGAATGGGTAAGTAATAGTTTTCCCACCAGCTTGACTCGGGTAAAACAAAATAGTCTTTTACCTGATAACCTGCTTCTTTAATTATTTGCAAGTTTTCCTTCACCGTCTTTGCCGACGAATACACTTCCATCATGTAAGCTTTAATTTCTCGTGGAGGATTAGGATCTATCCAGCATAATTCTGAAACAGCAAAATAGCCCCTATCAACCAAAAACTTGCTCCATCCGCGCAAACCTTTCTCAAAACCTACAACAAAAATAGCGCCCTCACACCATATAACGTCAAAACTTTTAACCTCAAAATCAAAGCAATTCATATCACCCCTTACCAATCGTATTCTCTCACTAACGCCTTCATTTTTAGCTCTCTTTGCAAGTTCATCTAAAAACGGTTGATGAACATCAAACGCAGTAATCTCTGCATTTGAAATCTTTGCCAACTCTATAGTCTGCATACCAGGACCACAGCCAACATCCAAAAAACGAGGCTTCTCAGGTAAACCTGTAAGCATACGATAAGCCCGTCTTGTTGACCTCATATCTCCAGGACCCTCCCGAGGTAAATCATTATGAACCTCAAAAAACCACTCATTAACTCTCATAGCAACAACCTTACAATAACACCTTTTACATGCACAATTTAATTAACACTTCTAGAACAAAGTGTCTTCGGTGCGAATTAACTAGACCTTCCAGTTTGTATAATTATTAGACCTGTTCGGAAACTAGTTTCCTCCTTGATTGTGTGTTAATATATTTGGTTGAATGGTTTTCGTTGCACTCTTCTCAAAGTTGTATATTCCACAAATCAAAGATATACGCAAACCATGTCTTTTTCGCTTATTTCTATATGGATATTTCAAAATCTTAAAACGCTTAATCCACGCAACAATATACTCAATAAATATCCTCTGCTCATACAAATCACGATTACACGCTTTTCCTTTTTTGCTTAACTTTTGATTTTTCTTGCATTTTACTGGTGTTTTACTATTCAAATACAACTCTAAAATCCCCTGATAACCCCTGTCTGCTAAAAACAAAACACCCTTCAAACAACCATCAAAATTCTCCTTAAAAAGCTCAAAATCATGCTTACTTCCATATGATTGCGCTATTGCTATGACGTCTTTTGTTTGTGCATTAGCAATAATTTGTGTTTTTATGGTGTGCTTTTTCTTCTTACCTGAATACCATTGTCTTTGCTTTTTTTGGGACGCTCAACCTGCTGCTCAGTTACATCTACCAAAACTATCTCTATGGAGGTGTCTTCTTTTAAGATTCGTTTGGAGGGTAACGTGAATTCGCCGCAGTTTATCAAAGTGTTTTCCACCCCTATGATGGTGCTGTGTTTGGTGGATTTCGCACGCTGTAGTCAAAGGCTAATGTTTTCACGGTTCGATAATCAGGTAAATATGCAAGAAAAATCACCAACATATCTAAACTGTTAATTTGGATTTTCGCCCACCTTTCACATGTTTTTGAACATGAACTTTTGTTAACCTTTCAAACATCAAATCAAATGTAGACTTTTTACACCAAAAAGTTCTTGATAATCACTTTCACGCAGACAATCAATACGGTCTTGTTTATTTATCACATCTTACCACCAAAACACACATAATTTTCTTAATCTAAA
>JAITCR010000153.1 GCA_031282985.1 Nitrososphaerota archaeon
ACTAAGAATTGTGTAAAGGTTTGAATTGTTATCCTGTCAAAAGAATGTTTGGACTTGAAGTTTAACCTGATTTAGGTGTTTAATTTTTTCAAAAAATAGATAGTTTCGCAAGAAGTCTAGTTTTAAAATTTATTGAGGACAGGTTCTAAGAACCTTGGCAAGTTTACGCACCATACCCATACAGGTTTGTTGCGTCCATTTGCCAATGGAAAAAGCTGCAAACAAATAAGACACTCGTTTTACGGCGGTGTAGATCCAGGCATCACCGTTTTCATGCTCAAACGTGCCGCTTCGC
Source organism: Nitrososphaerota archaeon (assembly GCA_031282985.1). Taxonomy (GTDB): domain Archaea; phylum Thermoproteota; class Bathyarchaeia; order Bathyarchaeales; family Bathycorpusculaceae; genus Bathycorpusculum. The sequence goes on from JAITCR010000153.1 coordinate 296, forward strand.
TTAAGCGTTTTCTCTTTTTTTTAATAAACGTCCAAATCTCATCACACTCAAACTGGGATAAGCTCAAATCTTTCATAAGGTAATTACTTACTTCTGCGGCATGTTCTGCCATGTCTTCTAGTAGGTTTCCTATTGTGTCTCGGTGGTGGCCGGTTAGGCGTTCTATGCTTCGTATGCCATTTTTCTCGACTAGGTGTTTGCAGATGTTTGTTACTTGCTGCTCGGTTAGGTGTTTTTTGTATAGGGGAGTGTTTTTGGTTTGTGTGAAGTATTTGTTGCAGTGGAGGCATTTGTAGACTTGGTGTCCGGCGCGGTTTTTTCCGTGTTTGATGGTGTTTTTTTCTTTTTCTTTTTGGTAGTATTTGCATTGGAGGTTTTGGCAGGGCAGGGTGTTGGTGTCTTTTGAGCGTGTCATACCGCTATTTTAACAGCGGCCACTATATAAACGAATCTATGTTAGGACACTACCAAAATTTTTCTCATGTTACTATAAATCCCCATTAAAACACCAAAAAATAATAAGTACTAAGGTCCATTAAAATAAAACTTATAAATAAAACTTATAAAAAGTGTTTACGCATTAAATTATAATAATAATATGTGTTGAAATAGGGATGTCATTTGACTGAAAAACAGGAATGGCAGCATGTCTATATGCTTTTAAGGTTATCAGAGGTGGGTGCGTATCGCAGAATTACGAAGGTATCTACAGAGTTTTTGGCTGAAAAAATAGGAATTTCACAGCAAACGGCTTCACGCTATCTTATTGAGCTTGAACGTAAGGGTTGGATTAAACGAAATATTACACCAGAAGGTAGTTTAGTAAAAATTGACGAGGTAGGTATGCGTGAACTGTTTAAACTTTATTCTAATCTTAAAGCTGTTATTGAAACCGTTTATCCACCATCAGTTACTTTGGAAGGAACTGTTTTTACAGGTCTTGGTGAAGGCGCGTATTATATTTCAAAAGAGAATTATAGTAAGCAAATCACAGAAAAATTAGGTTTTGAACCGTTTCAGGGCACTTTGAATTTAAAATTATCCAGTGAATATGACATTAAAACTCGCATTGAATTAGAAGCTTACCCAGCAATTGAAGTTGAAGGATTTAAAAATACAGACCGCAGCTTTGGTCTTGTAAAATGTTACCCCGTCATAATTGACAACAAAGTTAAAGGTGCTCTAGTAATTGCTACACGCAGTCATTATGATGTTTCAGTATTGGAGATTATTGCGCCAGTTTCTTTACGCAAACAATTAAAACTTAAAGATGGGCACAAAGTGAAAATCGAAGTTTTTATCGCCGCTAATTTAACTGATAAGAATAATTAATGGCGTATTGTTTTTTGTTTTCTGTTTTGTGTTTTGAAGCGAGAATGTATCCTGTAATTAGCCCAAATACTAGTCCGCCAAGATGTGCTAAAATGTTGACATTTTCACCTATATTTATGATGAACAATACAAAGGCGAATGCTAAGGCGCTGATAATTGATTGTTGTGCTACTTTTTTGTTATAAATTATACAGGCTCCAAGGATGGCAAATATTGCACCTGAAGCGCCAACTGAAAGATAATTAGGTCCATAGGCTAATGAGAGTATATTGCCGATTAGGCCACCTATGAAGTATATGCTCAAGTATTCTGGCAGGGAGAACATTTCTTCTGCGCGTAGACCAAAGATTAATAGAAATATCAAATTGCTTCCAAGATGTATTATAGAAGTGTGAATGAACATAGATGTAAATAGTTGGTAGTAAAGGCCGTGTTCTAAAACGAGATAATTATTCTGGCCTAAGGCAGAGGTTATATTTGGGCCAGTAACAAACGCGTTGCCTCCGACAATAGCACCATAAATGTAGAATGTAATATTTAGGGCTATTAGGATGTATGTAACGTTATATTTTTGGGAGCTTTTGGAAATTTTGAAAATCATCGGGAAAACTTCTCAACTATTTTCTGCTTAATTTTTGAGGAACTATCTAGGGCGTCTGCTTCAAATTTTCCAATTTTGACAATTTTTACAGGTAGCTTGTTGCTGTGATGGTTGTTGTGTGTTTTCAGGTATGTTTCTACATCGTGTAGCATTTGTTCTTGGTCATAGCCTAAAGCAATGATGTCGGGTTTGATTTTTGTTACAACTTGGTTTATGTCTAGGTTTTCAAGACCTAAAATGGCAATATCGACAACTTTGAGTGATTCTACTAATGCTCTTCTTTGGTCTTCAGGTACTATGGGTTTTCGGCCTTTAACACGTTCAACGGTGTTATCTCGAGCTATGATAACTATAAGTTCAGCATTTTCTCCACCAGCGTGTTTTGCTTCCTCTAAAAACTTTACGTGACCCAAATGTAGCAGGTCAAATACGCCGCTGGCAAGTACTACTACTGGTCGGTTTCTGGTTTTTTGGTTGGCCATTCAAATGTCACTGCTCCAAGAAGTCTTAAAGCGTCAAGTAACCCCTCACAGTATGCTATGGAGGTTAGGCTTGTTTCAAGCTTACCGCTTGCCTTATAATACTTTGCATCCTCCAAATAATCATAAACATAATTTATCAAGTTACTAACACCCACCTCAGTTACACTTAAAGGAAAGGGATTTCTCTGCATTGTTTTTAACACAAATTCTGCTGACGTAATGTACTTACTAGTTAAGGTTTCAAGACTCATTTAAATAACCTCTTAAACTCAACAGGGGCATCTGCAAATGACACTAAAGCATCAACTTCCATAAAATGTAAATCGCCAGGAAAAATTAAACTATATGGAGGGGGGCCAAAATCAAAAACTGTTAAATCGTTAATGAATCCGGCTTTTAATGTGGGATAATCACTGCCTGCACGAGCAATCCCAACAACTACCGTGTCGGGGGTAACAATTTTTTCCTGCTTTTGCTCTTCTATTATTTGTAAAGTTTTAAAGGCCTGATTAATAGTTAAATAACGGTTTTCAGGTTCTCTTAAATCTAAAAGGCATAAAGTATGTAAACCCAACTTTTTATTTTGAGCAATAACATTATAAGGCGTTTCAGCAGAAGTTTCGGGAAAAGGAACAGTAACCGTTTTTCCAAACTTGTAATTATGAAGACCAGAAAGACTAACAATTGCTGACATAATAGAAATACCATGAACAACCCTAGTACGGACACCAATTTTTTCAGCATCAATACGCAACGTAACATGAGTCGTCGCAATAAAAGGATCCCCAGGAACCAAAAACACGACCTTCCCAAACTCAGCCGCCGCAAGAAGACACTTACCATTCTCTTCCTCAAGCACCTGCCGTGTAATAAACTGAATTTTTTTACCACAAAGTTCTTCAAAATGTTGTAAATTAAAATCTGGCATACGACTAGTATAAGTTTCCATAAACACAACATCTGCAGTTTTAATTTCCTCTAACCCCTTCAATGTGAGACCAAATTCATCATTTAAACCTAAACCTACAAAGACCAACTCTTTCATAACTGCACCAACAAATAGCTAAACTTAAAAAATTAAAACATTCTGTATTCTTACCAATACTTTAACAAACAATACACAATAAAAACAACACTAAAACTTTATATCACCTACATTAAACTTGAAAATAACTAAACAACAAACCTCACCGAGGACAAACATTATGCGATGCATCTTAATTGTAGGCGACGGCATGGCTGATCAACCATTACGAGAACTTAACTTCAAAACGCCCATAGAGGTCGCTAATCCTCAAGCTATGAATCGATTAGCCCAACAAGGTGTTTCAGGTTTACTTGACCCCATAGCGTCAGGTGTGGTGCCAGATAGTTACACTGCAAACTTGGCTCTTTTGGGTTATGATCCGAGCGTTGTGTGTGAAGGTCGGGGCGCTTTTGAAGCGGCTGGTGCTGGTTTACATGTTGGACAAGATGATGTTGCGTTTAGGTGTAATTTTGTTACTGTAGATGAGAGTTTGTGTTTAGTAGATGAGCGTGCTGGCAGGATAGGTGTTGAAGCTAGAATTTTAGGAGAAGTTGTGGAACAGATTCAGCTTAAGGTGCATTCAGATGTTGAGGTGCATTTTAAGCAGGCGTTGGGTTTTAAGGCGGCGTTGGTTTTGCGTGGTGAGGGTCTCTCTTCTAAAGTTTCGGTGGTTATGCCTAAGGTGGGGTGTCCTGTTGCGGCGATTGTGCCTTTGGATAGTTCTTTTGAGGCTAAACATACTGCGGATGTTCTTAATGAGTTTGTGCGATTATCTAATCAGGTTTTAAAGTGTCATCTGGTTAATGTGGAGCGTAAATTTGTTAATCATAGGCCGGCTAATGCGGTTTTGCCATGGGGCGGGAGTAGGAAGCCGGATATGTTGTTTTTTCAAGAGAAGTATGGTTTAAGAGCGGCTTGTATTGCTGGGGCGAGTTTAATTAAGGGTATAGGTAAATTTAGCGGTATGGATGTTCCTGATGTGCAAGGGGCTACGGGAGAGTTTGATACGGATACTCTTGCGAAGGCTGATGCTGCGCTTGCTGCGTTTGTGGGTGGCAGGGATTTTGTTTATGTTCATGTTGAGGCTGCGGATGAGGCTAGTCATGATGGTGATGTTGCAGGTAAAGTTGCGGTTATTCAAAAGATTGATGCTTTAGTTGGCAGGATTCTTGATGGTGTTGATTTATCAGATACTGTTGTTGTTTTGGCACCTGATCATGGTACTTCGTGTTTGACTAGGGCGCATATGGGTGATGCTGTGCCTGTTTGTTTTGCAGGCGTAAATGTGGTTTCAGATGGGGTTACTGTTTATAGTGAGCGTTCAGTCTATAAGGGGGGGTTGAAGCGTATTAGTGGTAAAGATATAATGCCCATGGTGTTAAATTACATGGGTAAATAGGAAAATTCAGCTGATAAGCATGAAACCAATCTCAAGTTTAGTTAAAGAAGGTGTTATGGGTCTTAAGCCGTGTGTTCATGGTGGAGAGATTCTAGATGCTGCTTATAGAAGTGGGATTAAATGTGAGGATATTTTAGATTTTAGTTCCAGTGTTAATCCGTTAGGCACTTCTAAAAAAGCGTTAGAAGCTGCAGAGGCTGCTTTTGGTCAAGTTGCTGCGTATCCTGACTCAGCATCTGTTGAGCTTAGAGAAGTTATTGCAAAACATTATGGTGTTATGAGGAGTAACATAATTGTTGGTAATGGTTCAACGGAGCTTATGTATCTTTTTACTGATTCTTTTCTATCTGAAGGAGACATAGTTGTTATGGCGGCACCGACTTTTGGTGAGTATGAGGGTGCGGTGCGTAAGACAGGGGCTGTGATTCGTTTTGTTAAACTTGGGGATGATAAGAAATTTGATGTTGACGCGTTTATTAATGCTATGACGGGTGCGAAGATGATATTTATCTGCAACCCAAATAATCCTACTAGCCTGTTAATTCCAACGCATGAGTTAAAACGTGTTTTGGATGCTGCTTTAGAGCAGAGTATTCTTGTTTTTTTGGATGAGGACTTTTTAGAGTTTGTAGAGAATGAACAACAACTTTCCATGATTAGCAACATAGGTAAGTATTCTAATTTGTTTGTTTTGCGGAGTTTTACTAAACTTTTTGGTTTAACGGGGTTGCGTGTTGGTTATGGTATTGCGAATCAGGAAATTATTAATGTTCTTATGAGTGTAAAAATTCCTTGGAACGTTAACTGTTTAGCGCAAGCTGCTGCAGTTGTTGCTTTAGAGGATGTTGAGCATTTGCAGAGAACGCGTCAGTTAATTTGTGAAGAGAAAAAATATTTACAGGAGGGTTTAAGCAGGGTTAAAGGTTTTAGAGTTTATGTGCCTGACGCAAATTTTTTCTTTATTGATATGCATGAAACAGGCTATACTGCTACAGAGTTAACACAAAAACTGCTTACATATGGAGTTATGATTAGAGATTGTAGCAGTTTTAAAGGTTTAGAGCCGTACTATATTCGAATTGCCGTTAAGCTTCACAGCGAAAATGTGCAGTTACTGCAAGTTTTAGGTAAAGTAATATAGAACACAGATAATTTGGTAAAGCAGAAATGCCATGTTCCAATTAGACTATACTCTGCTTACCGACACCGTGCTTATCTTTATCATAGCCCTTTTAATAGATGCCATTTTAGGCGAAATTCCAGACAAAATACATCCAACAGTAGGCATAGGCAAAGTTATAAATTACCTAAGACCAAAACTAAAAAATAAAAACCCTAAAATAGAAAAAACCAACGGCGTACTACTCCTTATAACTGTTGTACTTCTCACCGCACTACCCGTATTTCTATGCCTATTGGCCATTCGACACTATTTAGGCCCCATACCCTACGTAGGCTCTATAACATACATTATAGTTGGCGCAATTCTTTTCAAAGCCACATTTGCAATAAAATGCATGCGCCGCTACACCATACCAATTGCCAAAGCCCTAAAAAATAACAATATAGAACAAGCCCGCAAATACTTACCCTACATCGTACGCCGCGACCCAAACAGCCTAAACGAACGCCAAATAATTTCCGCCGCCGTAGAATCCATAGCAGAGAGCACCACAGATGGCATAACAGGACCCTTCTTCTTTTTCATGCTCCTAGGCATCCCAGGCGCATTCATATACAGAGTAATCAACACCCTAGACTCCATGGTAGCCTACAAAACCCCAGAACTACGCAACATCGGTTGGTTTAGCGCAAAAATAGACACCGCCGTCAACTATATACCCTCACGCCTAACTGCTTTGCTAATGGTTATCGCAGCAGGACTTACAGGCGAAAACGCTAAAAAATCATGGCGCATTTTAAAACGTGACAAAAACAACACAGCATCCCCCAACGCAGGCTACACTATAAGTGCAATGGCAGGCGCTTTAGAAACACAACTAGCAAAACCTGAACACTACACACTTGGAGATGAAGGACCTATAACACCAGACGACATTTTTAAAGCACTACGAATAATGGAAATAACCACAATTCTATTTGGACTAATAATTGTTATTCCAATAGTAGCCTTAAAAATTTATTTACTATGCATCTAAAACCATAAAACATTAGACTTTAGTACTAATTATTATTTCGTCGTTTTGCTGGTGTAGTTGTGTAATTTTCGCATTTTTTACATCTGTTTTGGTCATTTAGTAGTGTATATGCACGGTTTGAGAATGAAAAAATAATAAGTACTAAAGTCTATTAGCATTTTTCTCTAGAACCTGTTAACATTAAATGTATGAGAGGGTTCATATTGGAATGACAGTTAGTGTTTTTGAGTTGGTATTGTGATTTGTCCAAAATGCAAAGGCACCAATTCAGTAAAAACGGTCATCATCACAGCAAACAACGCTACAAATGCAAAGACTG
>JAITCR010000188.1 GCA_031282985.1 Nitrososphaerota archaeon
GTTTTAACGTTTCTTTCTGGGAGACAAATTTTGCATTTTACCATTAATTTCCATCTACTTGTCCACTCGTGAAAGATATTACACCACAAATCTCTCTAAACGTGAACACTCTCAAAAAAGAAACAAAAAAATGTTAACACAAAAACTTCCAACAAACACCCAACAAAACACCAAGAAACACACATTGGAGGTGCAAACAATTGTGTGAAACTAAAACCTGCCTCGAATGTCGAGGAACAACATTTCTACACGACGAAAACACTGGAGAAATAGTCTGCAGAAACTGTGGCTTAGTACTACTTCAAACATTAGCATTCACATCCCCACCCGACCGCACCTCTAAACAGGGATCCATTAATCCAGTAGCATACACCAGTATTTCCGTAGGCACAGAAACCGACTCACACCAATATCTAGAAGTAGCCGTAACCAAAGAAGTCGAATGGATAGTACCCAAACTACACTTCCCACACAACACAATACAAATGGCCATCCACTACATGCGCAAAATACGACACAACATGAAACAGCACAACCCTCACAAAATCCGCTTCACCAAAACCGAACTAACCGCCCTATCCATATGGAACGCCCTAAAAGAACAAAACTACCCCATAACCTACAACGAATTCACAAAACAAATAACACCCCTCATCGGACCCATAAACCTAATGAAAACACAAAACCGCGCTAACTACTTCATAAACATCCAAAACCGCACCCCCGACACAACCCTCATCACAGCCCACATAAACAAAATAATAAACACCCTTGAAAGCAACCAAATCATAAACAACATTTACGCAAACATACTCAACAAATATGCCATCCAAATGGTTCACGCCAACCCAAAAATCACCGCCTGCCGCAGAGCAAAAATAGTTGCAGCCGCAGCAATCCTTGCCGCAGACAAACTCCTCGCAAACCACCTACACCTACAACCCTTCGCCAAACTAACAAACAATGGAACAGGCAAACTATCCTCCCTAACAACAACCCTAAAACGCAATGCCCCACCCCTACCCAAACAATGCGCCGCCATAAAACTCAACGAATACCTCACCAAAGATATTGCCAAGGAGTTGAATTCTAGTGGAACTTAAACTTGACCAAATTAGGGCTAATACTTGGAACAGCAATTTTATGGACACGCAGGAACGAGAAGCCCTCAAACAGCACATGTGTGAAGCGGGTCCAAAGAAAACCTTGCCCGTTGTGGTCAGGTTGATGTCTGATGGTGGTTACGAATTAGTTGATGGAGAACACCGCTGGACCATCGCAAAAGAACTCGGATGGGAAAAAATACCTGCAATCGTACGTGAAGCAGATGATCTCCAAGCCAAAGCCTTCTGCGTTAGCTACAACAAACTACGAGGACGATTCAACTGGTTCAAACTCCACGACGTAATAAAAAACGACCAAGACAACGGCGTAAACATAGGAGACATACAAAGGTGCACTATCAAGTAAAGAGCTCAAATGGATACTCTCCCTTAGCGATTTAGTATCCCCAGCACGAATAACCCTTGAAGAATCACTAAAAAAATACCCCGAATACACCATAGAACAACTACACCTCATGTCCAAACTCCCCAAAGATCAACAAGAAAGCCTATCTGAAACATACAAAAAACCCATAGCCACCCACCTCCTAACACGCCTTTTAGCAGCTTTTCTACAAAAAAACCAACCCACAAACACCACTAACACTAAAACAGACCATAGCATAAACGATTTTACAGAACAAACAAACGAAAACGACGATGAAGAAGGAGAATATACTCCAGTAGATTTTTGGCAATCCAAATGGTCAAACAACAATAGTGAAACTACATCGGAAGATCGAGTGCCACAAAATGCTATCAAAGATCAACGGGCTTTGCTATTGTCCACTGAGCATAATTGTGACTGCGGGCGGCTCTTTCAAGTTAATTTTAAGAAAAAAACCATCATAGCACAAAAAGAAAACAGGCTCTATGAACACATAGACTGCAACATGTACACGTTTTTGGTTCACTGTGATAGATGCGATAGCGACCATGAGGTCAAAATAAGCAATACCGAAACCGAAGATGAAGAAGCAGAGGTAATCCTTTGCAGTCATTGCGACCCAGTCAGGAAAGGATTTGTAAATGTCAACACTGGTGAAATTACATGTCATTAGAATTGGCAACCTAGAAAGAAACGTCATCCAGTTGATGTGGGAAGGCGATAAGCCGCCAGGCACGCCTGTCCTCATCTGGGATGGCATATGTCAAACTTATGGAATAGAATTTAGTGCTTATCCAAAAAAAGATCAAACCGAAGAGCTCTCTAAGGAAAACAAGTACAAATGCGCCCTCACAAGACTAGTTAAAGCGCGCCTCATTAAACCTGAAACAATACCAACATCAACAAACAAATTTCCAAGGTTAAGTCCAAAAGGTCATGGCTATAACTATTATAGTTTAACTGCCTTAGGGCGGTTAGTTGCAGAAGAGTTACAGCAACCCGATCCTAAACAGGTGTTATTCTTAAAAGAGCTGGATAATTTGAAGACTGCTTTAGGCTGGCTCAGGGCTTTGGGGCATGTTAAGGTTACGGCTGAGCAGATTTTGGATGCATTATGGCAGTTGTCAAAACAGAGTTTTGTTGATAAAGCAGAGTTTAATAGGTATTGGAATGGAACTAAACTTGGTAGAATGTTGCAGAACTGTGGCATGGTTAAGCGTGCTCGTGTTGGTATGAAGGATAGACGGCGAAAATATTTTTTGGTATAGCCATGGTTTTTGGGAAAACAACACAGCGACTGCGTTGTTTTGAGTTAAACCGTGGCTATCCTTGCTGGTAGTAGATGTGTTGGTTTTGTTTTGTGGCTGTTGTTATATTTTGTGTTTTTGATGGCAGCTTGCAGGTGTCCAATAGCCGATATACCAAAGCTTGCCGTGATACATGCAAATAGTTGGTTGGGTGTATTAGGGAACAGGTTGATTTGCAGTATTTGTAGAGGTAGCATGGCAAAGAACAGCAACAGGGGAATTTCAAGTACTATGGGAAAAAGAAGGGTAGCTTTTTTGAAGCCAAATTTTTCTGTAAGCCACACAAAAAGCTTGTTACGCTCATTACTCCGAAATTGACCTGGGTTTTCAAGGTAAAACCTGTAGGTCGAGTGTACATCAAAGCTTAAACAAAGCAACCACCCTACAACAAATAATGAATGTGTTTGGGGAAAAATAGCAGACAAAAAAAGAAAAAAAGGAATAACTACCATAATAGATAGTAATTCTTTGAACGACATTTTGGTTTAGCTACAGGTAGCAGTAGTTTTTGGGTTTGTACGACTTAACTGAATTCCGCCATAAATGAGCCCAGCAATGACGACTACGACACCTATGTACATGAGTAGCTGCAAAAGATTATCGACAGCGGAGATCAATTCGGTAGGCAGACCTGCTTGCATCGTTGTCACATTCCACCCTGTAACCCAAAACGCCACGGGCTTTGCCACAGCCATAAGCACACCAGCAATAACACACCCAACCAGAACTTTTTGTGCTCTCGCCTGCTCCTCAGGACCCTCAGCTCTGACCAAAGGCAAAGACCGATAAACAACCAATGTGGTAGTAATTAATGCAATAAACGTGGGCAGTGTGCTTGAGCTTAGAATGCTGGAAAGAAACAATGTTAACGTTAAAGTCATTTTTTTAGTCCTCCTCTGCCTCTTTTGTTTTAGAAATAGAACCTGTTGTTGAGCATATTTTGAATGCTGTTTTGATCCTGCGGAAGTATTTGCTAAAAAAATCTGAAATGTCTGTCAGTATTTTACATTTAGAGAGATTTTTACGTATACTATTATTCATACAGAGACCTAAAAATAGAGTTTATGGAAATTTTTAAAGGCGATTTAACCATTTAATGAACACACCGACAGGTTGTTTTAGCCTATGCAAGTTGCAAAATAACCGATAAGCCCACTTCACTCTAAAAGAATAAATCTCAATAACCAAATAACCATCGAAATACTCATCATCAGTTATTTGGTTCTTTCACTCATTAAATCAAGAACGCCAGAGTGTGTGAAATAAAAATAGCGTTATCATTTTAAGTACATTTCAACGTCAAAAATGGAACAATATTTTAAAGACTGCGTTGTAGTATTACCTTGGTGATTTCGTGTCTGAGAGTGTTCTTATTACAGCTGAAGATAGGGCGTTGCTGGTAAAGGTATCTGGTTTGCTTGAGGAAATAGTTGAAACTGTTAGCATACTTGAAGATAAAGAAGCTATGGCTAATCTAAAAGAGGCTGAGGCAGATGTTAAAGCTGGAAGAGTTCGAGATTATGATGATTTCCTCAAAGAGTTGAGGCAAACTGGCGAAATATAGACTACAAGTCACACCCGTTTTTGAGAGAGCTTTTCGCAAATACGACATACCAACAAAACAAAAAGTTGATCCAGTAATAAGGTTGCTTGAAGCTGATCCTTATGTGGGAAAGCCTTTACGAGGAAATCTTTTAGGAAAATGGTCGATTAGAAGCGGCGACTATAGAGTTATCTATATGATAAATGACACTGAAAAAATAGTAATACTCTATGACACAATGCATAGAAAGAAAGTCTACAAGTAAAACCTCAACTACTTTACTATGCTAGACAAAAAACCTATATTTCTACCATAGTTTTTCCAAATTTAGAATTGGTATATTTCCGCTAATTTAAATTAAGAAACCCCACGCTTATTTTAGTGATTAAGCTGTATAAATTGACTCTTGCTGAAATCTTTACGTGTAAATTAGATAGTGAAGCTTATGGTTTGTTAAATCATTTTCCAAACATGGTTAAATGGTGGACCGATCAGGTGAAAGAGTCGCCGACAGCGTTTAGTGTATTTAGAAATCACTTTTATAGTGCTTGGAAAGAAAGTTGGAGCGACTATAACAGTCAACATGCGCAAACAAGCAGCTTAACTGCATATAACATGCTAAGGCTCTCAAAAATGCAACCCCTCAAAGAGTTAAAATACAGTTTTGCAGTTGTCAGCCAAAGGATAGTGAAAATTGAAGATGAAAAACTTGTTTTCCCAACTAAACTATCCAAAAAAGCGCAGGTGCAACTGGTTCCAAAAAACCATACACAAACAACTCTTTTAGAGCAGACACAAAATGGGTATTGGAAAAATGGACAAATATTTTTAACCCCAAACTGGTGCGCCATACCACTCACAAGATACATCGACTTAACCTCCGAAAAAGAAGATACACTCATACAAAAAATCCTAAAATAACCCTATAACTTACAGATACACGGGGATTTTAAAAATTCATACAGGTGGCTCTTTTTAATTTCAGGACATATGAACTTTAGAGATAAAATGAGTCTATTTCAAGATGTATTTGAACCCTTAGAGAATATAGCAGTATGGGGTGCAATCCTGCAAGTAAGTAAACATGAAGGTGTACACTCTGTTTAAAAACCAAAATAAGCCTATTTACTATGAGAGGCTACGCAAATGAGCACTAACTTGGAACAAAAAGACACAACATCTGAAGAATGGGCCTACAACTTGTGGACCGACAACCGTGACTGGTGTACCAAATGCAAAAACAAAAACAACAAACTCACATTTAACGACCAAACAAAAACCACCACCTGCGCACAATGCAACCACACCCAACAATACGAAGAAAAAGACTGGAAAATTCTCCAAGCCAAACGATATGCAATCTACCACTATATGCCCGGAAAATACTTCTTTAACAACCAAACCACAGAAGAAATATTCACCAAATACCTCCGAGAACACAACCACAACGACTGGTCATCATGGATCATACATGACTATGTACTGGCACGGATGAGAGGCGATAAACCAGTTCAGGATAAACTACGCGATGCCTCCAAACTAATTGTTGAAAAGATGAATTATGACGCTAAACCTTGGCAGACACTATTTGAAAAAATGGATGCCCAAAACCCAGAAATATTTCTCCAAGTACCCCAAATCATCTACGAATACGCCGAAAAACACCTCCACACAGCAACAACCAAAGAAAACCTAACCGACACAATACACAACTATCTGATAAAATTAACAAACATATACTGTTACAGCAGATGGAAGAGTGATAGAGTAACCTGTTGGATAACAAGAGAAATTATAGAACACTGCGACATTGACAACTATACGATAAACTTTTACACTGACTTCTTCAGTTGCGATCCCATGATAGAAAACTTTCAAGACGACCTACTTACAACAAATAAAAGGGAAATTAACGTTAAAGACTCATACATCCAATGGGGAGAGTTTTCACCAATAGAGAGATAAGGGTGATTGTGATAACCTTGTAAGAAGGTTACCTGCCATGGTTACATGTAAAAAGTGTTTATCTGAAAAAATAGTAAAAAATGGCATAATTCA
>JAITCR010000063.1 GCA_031282985.1 Nitrososphaerota archaeon
TTGCAGTCTTTGCATTTGTAACGTTGTCTATTGTGATTAAAGCCTGCCTTTACACAACACTGGCTTCCACACTTGGAACATCTCATAATCATCGTAAATACAGAGTTAAACCATCTTATAATCCTTTTTGCAATACTCTCGAAAAAGTGTGTAATTGTGATTTGACTGAGCAGAGGATATTTATTGAGCATATTGTTGCGTGGATTAAGTGTTTTAAGATTTTGAAGTATCCATATAGAAATAAGCGAAAAGACATGGTTTGCGTATATCTTTGATTTGTGGAATATGCAACTTTGAGAAGAGTGTAACGAAAATCATTCAACCAAATATATTAACACACAATCAAGGAGGAAACTAGCTTCCGAACAGGTCTATTATTATCAGCGTGTTTTCGCTCTAAAAATTTATCAACTGACATCTGGGGATAATTAGCAAGTGAACCGCGTAACTTGTTGATATAATCAATGTCCTGTATGGGTATGAGGCGATTTTCTCCGTTAGTTTCACGTATTTTTACTTTTTCTGTGCTAATCAACTTGGATAAAGCTTCAGGTAAGTCTTCTGTATTTAATATCTTTTCAGACATTGGCAATCACCTTACATAACCACTAATTTGTTAATTCTGGTTATGTTTGGTGTAACGTATATATCTAGCTAATGGATACTATTTTGCGTTATGTTTCAAGTTAAAGTTATGTCTGTAAGGGATTATGGTTTTGCGGTTGATTTAGCTAATACTATGGATTGGGGTATGGACGTAACAGATTTTGCGTTCAATCAGTCTCTTGAGCCTGATGGTTGTTTAACTCTGTTGGATGGAGCCGTTCCTGTGGGGATAGCAACTTGTGTTAGTTTTGGTAAAGTGGGTTGGTTTGGAAATTTTATTGTTAACCTAGAGTGTCGTAGGCAGGGTGCTGGGCGTTTATTGTTAGATCATGCCGTTAAATATTTACAGGGCAGGGGTGTAGAGACTATTGGGTTGTATGCTTATCCGTGTCTTGAAGATTATTATGGTAAATTTGGGTTTAAAACTGATAATTTGTCGTCGTTAACAGTTATGCATAATAGCAATGTGCAAACCTGCATTTGTAGTTCAATTGATTTTGGTGTTCAACCTGATTTTTCAGTTTTAACTCGTTTTGATAGTGAATTTTTTGGTGCTGATAGGTCTCGATTATTGAGAAGTATATTGTTGCAGGAGAAATTCAGTTTATACTGTGCTTCATTTGTTGGTAAAGAAATGGTTGGTTATATTTTATCTAAAACCTGGGGACCCATAGCAGAGGTTGGGCCATTGGTTTGTCATCCTGACCGGTTAGATATGGCACTTGAGCTTTTGAAGGTGATGCTTCAAAGGTTAGTAAATAGGCCTGTTACACTGTATTTGCCTCAAAATCAAGGGTTGCTTGAAGCTTTTTTGTTAACTGTAGGCTTTAGGAAAAGTTTTTCTTTGTCAAGAATGTTCTTAGGTGAGTCCAAGATTCAGAGCGGTGTGTGTCTTGCTGAGTCATTGGAGCGAGGATAGACTGTTATGCCTGATTATTGTTACCATTTAGTTGAAGATTTTTTATCCAAGTCTATGCCTGCCGTTAACGCTTTAGCTGAAAAAGTAAAACTTCATAAAGAAGTGAGAAATCGTCGAAAAGTAACTTTTTTTCAATTTATTAATGAGAAAAAAATCTGCATCACACTGGAGGATGGCCATTTTTATTTACGAGGTTCAGTTGAATATACGAATCCTCAATTAACTGTTGAAGAACTTCAAGGCATCGTGGGCATACGTTTGCTTCAGGTGTGTACGAATTTTTGTCTTGAAACAGAAACCTCTGAAATAGTGAAAAATGATTATTTTAAAATTTGTGAGGATCTTAAAAAGTCTCCTCAGGGGTATGTTTTGCCTTTTCTGCTTAATACTGATGATGTGGAGGCTGATAGGTATTCAATTAATCCTTTAAAGCGGTCTTTAGTTGATAGTGGTCAAAGCGCGTTTCCAGTAGTTAACATTAAAACTGAGCAGCTTAAGGTTGATCAAGTGTTTATAGAAAAATATGTGAACACTTTAATTTCTAAAGAAGAGGTTGCATTAATTTCTGAAGAACTTTTAAACAATGATTGTTACATGGATTTTGTGGATGCAGTAAAATTTAGGCAGCTTGACGATTTATCTAAACTTTTAGATATGAACCTCTCTCTTTATGCTTTACGTATGCCTCTATCTACGCTTCAAGCAGAAAAAAAAGAGGATATACTTCACTACATCATAAAGACTGTGCATCAAAATTGTCAGTCTATTGAGCAGGCATATACTTGCATGGGGAGAAGCATTACTAAGCGTACCACATTGCTTACGGTACCTCATTCAAAAAGAGGGTATGGTTCAAAACGTGCCGCTCACGGGAGACTTCATTTTAATGAAGTAGGTGATAAACTTTCAAATGTTACGGTAAAATACCGGCCTACTTTGCTCTATCCAAATGGCATAGACCCAAAGGATGTATCTATAGCGCAAAGTGATGACAATTTTACAGTAGAGGGTGAAAAACTTGCAAATTACTGTTATGCTGAAACGCCTTCTTCACCACAATTTTTCCTATATTCCATAGCTTCCCCTGAAGATGCAGCATTATGGCATGGTGTAGGTGCTTTTGCAGCTTCTCAACTTTTACAAACATATCTCTCAGCACATAAAGCCTGTAGTAAAGGTCTGCTAATGCCCGGGTTAACTGAAAAATTTGATGTACACTGCCAAGTGCCCTTGCAATTTAATTTAGTGCCTGAAGGCATGTGGCGAAACCCTGTTCGTCAAAACATTGATGCTAGCATTGGTACTATTAAAGACTTTAAAGATTTAGTTAGCAGAGGCATGTGGATTGAACATCTCTCAGAGTACAATGGGGACAGTAGATAACAATGTCTTCTGTAGAACCGTTAATGTCTAAAATTTTGCAATCACTGCTTTGTAATTTTTCCCTAAACGAAGTAGACATCGGTAATACATATGGGCAATTTTTGGCAGTGTCCTAACATAGATTCGTTTATATAGTGCTTGGCGTTAAAACATCACCATGACGCGTCCAAGAGAAGCAAACGCTCTACCTGCCAAAACCTTCACTGCAGATATAGCAGAATAGTTTAAGAATTATACTCTTCAAAATGGGTGTACACGGCTTCTTGTAGTGTTTCACATTTAGACACCAAATCAGACAAAGCACACTTCAAATTAGCCCACCGACACTCAATACAATTAAAAACAGGCGAATACGCAGATAAAAACAACAAAAACACACCCACCCGCTCAACAATAAGCAACAACTTTATCCTCCGATGAAAAGAAGCATCATCCAAAATAATTGTCACACCAAAGGCACACAAGACAAAAACTGATTCTCAAACCAACCTCAAAAAACACACCACAAGTCGAATACTCATAGAACAAATCACCCAATTATTGGAAAAACTAAACAAGCCGCCCGAAAAAATCCGGACAAACTACTCCATGAACGAATTGCCCGTCTCCCAAATATCATCCCCGACAACAGCTCCCAAAAAGTCATAGAAAACTTACCTCAGCACCAAATCCAAACACTAACACGCATCCGCAAACAAGCCAAAGAACGCAAACGCCTAAAAGAAATCCAACACGCCGAAAAGGAGCACGCCCACACATTCGAACGGAGCCGCTAAGCATAGAATGTGGGGAGTTTATTTGCGTGTTACGGTTACAGTACTGTATTGTGTCATCCCCGATGGCAGATGATACAAGTCAGATGAGCTTTTATACCACTCTTCAACCTTTGCTTGCGCCGAACCATCAGCTAACACAGCAATAATTTCAAAAACCTTTCCCGCATCATCTTTCTGCCCAATAGATGTATTATACATCCATGTCCCGTCCGACCTTGTTTGAACCCCATCAACCATTGGGAAGTATAAACTATCCCAACGAACAACTATCCATAACTTGCAGTCATCAGGAATATGTTGCGAAGTACCACTAACCCACTCCCACATATCAACCTTGCCATTGCCGGGAAATCTGATGTCTACATCGGTTGGTTGTGTATAAATTGAATAAATTGCTATGCCTATAAGTAATAGACCTATAACTAATAGACCAATAACCAATATGGAGTAGTATTTATTTACCAGAATAATAAACCGCCTAAACTTTCCCGTGCTCTCGCCATTCGAAGTTGATATTTTGCTTTTTAGCCGACTCTTTTTTTCTAGTAAATGGGGAAGAATGCCAGTAATAATAGCCGCTATTACTGCAAAGATACCTGTAATAAGTGCAACAATAATTTCTGTTTCCACGAAATACACCTTTTGTCGAAGTGGGTTATACGACTGATATAGATATGTTAGGTGTCTATTTAGGGTAGTGTTCGACATTGGTTTATGTTGTTAGGATGCGTTTGAAGATTTTCACGTCAATACACAGTCCAACGAATGTTTGTGCACTTGAAGAGACTTTGAAAAACAAAGGGTTTTTCTTGCCAACCGCTTCACCCAAGCACATAGTGACAAATGTTTACGCTCAACCTTTTGCGCATTCCTCTTACCAACTTTAACCTTATCAAAACCAAGAATCTTTTCATACACATAATTACCGTCTGCATAAACCTTAGAAATACTAAACGGTTTAACAACAAAAGTAGCTCCTCCAAAACACAATGCTCACGTGCCCAAACGTATACGCCAAAACCTCACCAGAACAATGATCTATTACATGCCAAAACCAACACTGATACCCTTTATCATGAACATAA
>JAITCR010000136.1 GCA_031282985.1 Nitrososphaerota archaeon
TGTGTTGTTTGTTGGGTGTCGGTTTGGGTGTGTTTTGGTATTTGGGGGAGGCGGCGGTGAAACGGTTTGGCGTGATTTTATTTTTGTATGATGGTTGTGGGGTGGGGTGGGGTGGGGTGGGGTGTTGAATTGTTCGTAGGTAAGGTGTGTAATGGGTTTGATTATTGGTTTACGTTTGTGTTGGTGGAGGGTTTGGTGTCTACAAATAATGGAGTTGAAATTACGTTGCGTGAGGTTGTTGTGTAGTGTAAGATCTTTGGAACTTTGTGCAACGGAAAAGGCGCAAAAATTTATGAAACTCTGTTGACTCTGACACTACTTGGAAACAGCAAAAACTTGATCTACACAACATTATGGCACAAAAACTAACCGAATCATGGACCAAACAAAGAAGCTAAACACATACAAAAAGAAAAGAACATTTTTAGGGATAAATTGATAAAAATCTTGGAGGTTTCGTATAATGGTCAAAAGATTGTGGATTACCTCCCATAGAAAAACCAGCATTAAGATCTCCCGCGGTATGAGCGTAATTATGAGCATTATATGAGCCTACATTTTGTATGTACCAGTAATTTCCCCAAGTAGTTATGTAACCCAAAGCATAGTCTGAAAGCACTTGAAGAGGTGTACCTGCGGGAATGGCCCCTCCATTCGAAAATTTACCGCCAATCCAAACAGCGCCTTCACCTAGAAAATAGTCCTTAAATGCTCCACTATAACGAAAACTACCCACACCCAACCTTAATGTTGCAAAACTATAGTTATGTATGTAGTAACTCTTCAATTCAGGAGCATAGAAAAAATTATTATAATTAAAACTGCCATTTGAATTTACACCATCATAACAACAATATCCATAGAAATTGCTACTTCCTTGAAATCCGTGTCCAATAAAGTAAATGTCTACAATGACATAAGAAGCACAGAGCCATATTATATATTGATATACGTTAATGTGTGTAGCAACACTATTTGTAAGCGTTTGCACATAATTATGGCTATACCGTAATTATTCACATTAGGCAATAATGATGAGTATGAGTTAGCCATTTGATATTGATTCATGGTAGCGTCTGAATAATTCCATATGGCTACGATAAAGCAAGCTTTACTAAGGGGTAGTCTTGAAGAGAAATCAGATTGTTCTTCTTCTGAACCTATCGTGGAATCTATATATTTGTCAAGTCCAGGAGCTGGAACTGGACCTGTAGAATTACCAAACAAGTTTTGACAAATCTCTTCCATATTAACATCTATATTAATTCTGCCTCCATCAGTTAGAAGAATTCTGACATATTCCTGTTCAGGCAGTTCACTAATTTCTTTTTCTGTATAGCCTAACTCCATCATATATGGTGTGAAATCTACTGTATAGGGTGGAAGAACAGTATCACTAACTTGTATCAAAGAGTCGGTTGTTGCATTTGCAATTGGCACTACAGTTAAGGTGCTTAATGGTATACAAGAAACAAGAAGCACCATTAACATTGACACTAAAAACGTGTTTTTATTTTTCACTATTTTTATATCCCATTAATACACATGAAGGGTATTGGACTTAAACGTAGCGGGAGCTGAATACATACTTTTTATCAAATATGTAAAGTAACCTCTAATCACTTTTTTAAATTTCAAAAATCTATTAATAAAAACCTTTATTATTAACCAATCAAAATGTGAATATGATAAGTATGAACAAAATTATTTCTGTTATGTTGATTTTATTTTTTATAACAGGATTATTTGTAACAGTACTTAGTTCTGTTTTAGCCTCAGAACTTGTTGAGGATTCTTGGAATACAAAAACGCCAATGAAGCAGGGAAGACTCGATTTGGGGGCTGTTGCTGCTAATGGCAAAATTTATGCTATTGGGGGTTACGCCGACACAATAGGTTTTGTGGGTACTAATGAGCGGTATGACCCTGTAACTGATAAATGGGTTACTTTAACTTCTATGCCTACGCCACGAAACGCTTTTGCTATTGTTGCGTATCAAAACAAAATATACTGCATAGGAGGCGGTACTAATGGCTCTTTGAGTGTAAATGAAGTTTACGATGTAACTACTGATAGTTGGAACACTATAGCACCCCTACCAGTAAATGAATACTTTATACAAGCACATATTGTGGATGGAAAAATTTGCGTCGTATCTCAACTGACTTTGTATATGTATGACCCAGTTGAGGATTCTTGGGCAAATAAAACCAGTACACCTACTCAAGGAATTCATGCATTTTCTGCTGTTGTAGATAACAAACTAATAATTATTGACCAAGTTGTGCAAGACTCTTATTATGACTATAACATTGTTCGCTTTATTGCCACGATGAAAGTTATGATTTATGATCCAAAAATTGACGTATGGACCGAAGGGCAAACAAGCCCTGAATATTACAGCGGAGGTATAACAGATATGATGAGACCTATTGTCGCTGGAGCTACAACCGGTGTCTATGCACCTGAAAAAATCTACACAATACTCGGCACCAGTAGTTATGTTTATGATCCTGTAGAGAATACTTGGACAATTGCCACCGGTCCATCTACATCTGTCACAAGTTATGGCGTAGCTGTTGTTGATGACCTTCTATATGCATTCGGAGGCATCCACCACCCTCATGTTGAAAATATACAATATGTGCCAGTGGGTCATAAGAACGCTGTTCCTGCCCCAACATCTTCTGTTACACCTGAACCCTCTAACCCTAACACTACAGTTCCAGTTACCCCTACCCCCAATCCCATTACAACACCTGAACCTACTGATCCTTCTAAACCTAACCTAATCTACATTATTACTATAGCAGTATTAGCTTTAACAATCGGAACTGTTACTATAAGTTATTTTTATATCTCAAAAAAAATTAGTTATCGGCTTCGTTCGTATCAGACTGTGTCAAAAGTCAAAGTCTAATTCGTTAAACCACAATATGCAGTGTATAATAAAACAACACACACTGTGTATAGCGTATTGAGGTTAGTAAAAATTAGTTTTAACACAGGCTGGAGCGTAAGGGCGTAAAAACCGAGCGGGGTAATCATAATCGCGAGGTTCAACGGCGCAACGCTGAACGCGCCGCTCAAAAAGAGGCTCCGTTGCAGAAATCCGCAGAAAATGAGTTAAAAGAGATTTCCGGCACTGGAACCGTTCAAAAAACGGCTGAAATAATCGGAAAAACCAAGCAAAATACGGAAGAATCGCGCCAAATTGTAAAAGAGCTTAAACTTGAAGTGAATTGCGGAGAATACTCCAGAATAGCTGATAGTTTGCGTTTTCATGGTGTTTTGTGTCAAAGCTTATTTTCTTTATGAACCATATCGCAGGTTATGTTTAGATTTTTATCCGGCGTACCACGTAGACTAAAAAACATATTTTCACACTTTAAAGAATACTTTACCAAACCTCAATTCAACAATTTTTGCAGAACAGAAAGGGCTCTAATAAACGCAGAAAAAAAGAACACGATATCACAAGCCTAAACGCTCTTTTCATAGATAAAAAAGACCAAAGTACCCTAAACCGTTTCTTCACAAACCCAAAATACAACCAAAAAACCTGCTAAACCATGCAAAAACTCGGTGGTATCCTAAAGCAGGTTAAAGGGTAGTTTTCTTTTGAAGAACCAAAAGTTAATGATCAAACCAATAACTGTGTGATGTATGACTTCTATTTTTGAAAAGCGAATCCCTTTTCGAACCAGCCGGCTGCACCAGGTACGTAACGATAAATGCTTACGTTCAATACGCTGCGTATTACGTTCACCGGACAATACAACACT
>JAITCR010000145.1 GCA_031282985.1 Nitrososphaerota archaeon
CAGTTTTCTTTTTTTAACGCATCAATAACAACATCAACACTTATGTGAAGCACGCGCACAATGTCACGTACTCCTAAACCATTTATAGCCCTTTCAAAAATACGAAACTTTACACCCGATTCACAAGCGTGATATTTGTAGTCAAGCTGAAATACTAAGCGTGAACATCCTTCATTACGACAAGCATACTTTTGCACCATTAGGGTGCTTGCCAAACTTTACAATCTTTGCTTCCACAATACGGACACTTCACAAATACTAACACCATAACATACTCACCACCAACACACACCACCACGTCATATTCCAACATATCCCTCAACCAATGTCGAGCACTACCGAATTTTCTATGCCAAACTAAAGGTGAGTTGTTCCAATTTGGTTTCAAGATTTTAGGTCAGTTAAATTGTTTGTTTTACCGTAACTTTATAATATTTGGGTGATTGAGGTTACGCAGTTGGGTTTCATGGGTCAAACGCGGCTGTGTATTGTTACGAACGTGTTTCTACCATCGGTTGGTGGAATACAAATTGTGACTTATGAGCAAAGCAAGAGACTTCTTTTTGAAAAATTTGATGTTAAAGTTGTTACGAGCCGGATGCAGTCTCCGAAGATGTATGTGGTTGATGGGATAAATGTTGAGTGTTATGAGTCTATGAATATGGGTTTTCGTTTAGGAATCCCATATACTATTCCAACGGTGTCGAGTTTTCCAATGTTTACTAAAAACGTGAAAAATAGTAAAATTGTTCATGCTCATGGTCACCCGTATTTGACATCACTTATTGCAGGTAAATTAGCAAAATATTATGAGAAGCCATTTGTTTTGACGCAGCATAACACATTCATAGATTATAACAATATTTTTAATCAAGTTGAAAAAATTAATGATTTAACTGTTGGTAGAGAAACTCTCAAACAGGCAGATAAAATAGTTGTTGTGAGTAACGCAACTAAAGATTACGTATTAAGTTTAGGTGCAAAATCTAGCAGGGTTGAAGTGCTTCATAATGGCGTAGATTTAGATCGTTTCAAGCCATTACCTAAAATTAAAGAAGAAATGCGTAAAAAATTAGGCATTCCAAATGATGTAAAAATTGTTTTAACTGTACGCAGGATAGTTTACAAAAATGGTGTTGACACACTTATTGATGCTGCAAATATTGCTGTGAAAAAGAAACAAAATCTTGTCGTTATAGTTGCGGGGAAAGGCCCTGATATGGCAAGTATTCAAAAACAGATAGAACATATGGGTCTTGAAAAAAATATTAAATTAGCAGGTTTTGTTGCTGACCAAGATTTGCACGCATATTACAACATTGCAGACTTGTTTGTTTTACCTTCAAAATCAGGAGAAGGCTTACCATTAGTAGCTCTAGAAGCCATGGCATGTGGTTTACCAGTCATAGCTACGAATGTGGGAGGAATAAATGAGATTATAGTAAAAGGTTTTGGGAAACTGGTTCCAGCAAACAATCCGGAAATGTTGGCAAAGGCAATTGTTGAATTTGCAGACGTCAATAGAGAAAGCGGTGAATTGCGTGCTATTGTTGAGGAAAAATTTGGTTGGGATAAAAATGTGGCACGACTAATTGAAATATACGAAGAGCTTATTTAAGTTAATACAAACAATAATCCTTCAGCATAGGAAGATGTGAATGACTACAAAGGTAGAACTAGTATCAATAGTGATTCCAACACTTAATGAAGCAGGTAACATACTCGAAGCTGTAACAACAATACAAGAAGGATTAAACTATCCAAAAGAAATTATTGTTGTTGACGGAAACTCTACCGACGGCACACAAGAAATTGTAAAAAAAACAAACTTTTGCAAACTAATAATTGAATCACGACGAGGATATGGACGAGCATTAAAAACAGGCATGAAAAACGCTAGAGGCAACGTCATCATAATGGTTGATGGCGACGGAACATATGAAGTAAAACATATTGGACGTATGCTTGATAAAATGGTTCAAGAAGATGCAGATATGGTTCTTGCTACACGAATGTATGACCCAAATAAGGCAATGGGTTTTTTCAATTTTGTTGGCAACAAAATTATCACATTCTGTTTTGACTTCCTATACAGTCAATATCTTAGTGATACCCAATCAGGGTTTAGAGCTATATCTCATGAAGCTATTGATAATGTAAAACTCGTTGAGGGTGACATGGCTTTTGCAACAGAGATGCTCATCAAATTTACAAAGAAAAACTACAAAATAGTTGAAATCAAAAGCACATATAAAATCCGCAGATATGGTAAACCTAAACTGCAAAAATTCAAGTCAACCATAGAAATATTCACTACAATGATTAAAGGTTTAGTGAATAAGTGACCTACATGGAAAACGAAAACAATCAAATAATCACATTAAAACTTGAGAAAAAACAAATTAAAAAAATAGCAGCTATACTAACTGTGCTTATTGTTATCTGCTGCGTAATTGTAACAGTTGGCATCATTTACGCACCTAAGCCTTCAGGCTATCATGAAATGTATCTACTTGACGCACAAAATCAAGCAGCCAATTATCCACAGGTTGTAATTATTAATCAAAACAGCACGTTTAACACACAAGTTGTCATTGTAAATAACAAATCAACACCATGTAATTTTCAGGTTCAGGCAAAAATCGTTCGAGATACTTTCAATTTTCCAATAGATGCTCCCACATACAAAACATACGAGTTTACTTTAGACTCTAAACAATCATGGAATAATCAAATACCAATAAGCATCAATGAAGAGGGAAACTATAGCGTTGCATTTGAACTTTACACCAAAAATGAAGAAAATTACAGGTTTACCGACAATTTTTGCGTTCTACACATTGAAGCAATTACAAGCCCTTAGGAATTGTTACTAAATAATATATACAGTTTAAATGTGTGTATGTTGTATTATTTGGTATGTCCAAAATAGATGTTATTGCACTACAAATACGCATAGAAACAATGTTACCAACAT
>JAITCR010000190.1 GCA_031282985.1 Nitrososphaerota archaeon
ACTCAAATTTGTGTAAATAGGCGGGATATAGTGGATAGTGCGGTGTATGAGTATGAATTGTTTCTACGGCAAAAGGGCATAAAGCATGTTTTGTGTCGGGCGAATCATCTGCAGACTAAAGGTAAGTTGGAAAAGTTTCATGATCTTTATAGTGTTCATAGGTTGCGTTGGTTGTTTGGATGTTTTTGTGTGTTGGTATAATGATCGGTTTCATGGTGCTTTGAATTTGGATATTGCTGTGTCTCCTGATATGGCGTTTGTTAGCAGGTTGTGGCCGGAGGTGTGGATGGGTATGGCGTCTAGGCAGGTTGGTTGGTTGGTAAAATGTTGAATCGTAATATTGAGCCGTAATATAATTTGAAAGTGAGAAATAATTTTGGGACAAAACAGTGATTTTTTTATGTTTGCAAAATATTGTCTTTTTTTGCCTAAACCTTTTAATTCAGCTCTGAAATGCATTTTTGACTATGTGGCGACTTGGTTTCTTTTTTCACGAAATGGCTTTTGGGCTACTTAGCGTTTTCATACCGCTTTACGTGATTGGTTTTCAAGACGTAAGTGTTCTAGGTGGCCCTTTGGTTGCTTTAGGTATTATGATGTCTGTTGCCATGTTTTGTTCAATTCCGGCCTCTTTTCTTTGGGGTTGGCTCTGTGATGCAACAAGAAGATGCAAACCATTCATTTTAATGTCCTTTGCTTCCTCAGCGGTTATTCTTTTTATGATGACCCTTCCTTTTGCCCGAAATATCATAGTGTTCCTAATACTCTACGTCATAATGCAGTTTCTTCACATTGCCCACGAAGCACCAAAAAATGTGTTAATCGCTGAGCATTATAGTCGTGATGACTGGGAACAGTCTTATGGTTATTACAGAATCTCAACTGAGCTTGGTTTAATTATTGGTTTAGTTATAGGGTTCTGTTTATCTGTGGGTTTTTTTTCTTTTACAACAAACATTACCTCTACTGCTTTGGCAACTTACACTCTGTATCTCTGTAGCGGTTTAAGCATCGTTGCCTGTATACTGTCAACGTTGTTAGTTGCCGATCCCTTGCTGATTTTCGAACGACGCCTAGTTAGCATTGAACGAAACGCTGACTTCACCTATCGGAGCGTAGTATCCGCTTCAAGGGTTTTAGGTGGTTCTTATTGGGATGGTTCACCTAAGAAGGATAGTTTCAAAATGTTCGCTTTAGCTATTGTTTTGTTTTCTTTGGCTACAAGTATCTTTTTTACGCCTTTACCTGTCTTCTTAAGTCAAGGTTTAGGGCTATCTAACAGCATGGCCTATATCGGTTCCATTTTTACTTCAATTGGTGCCACAATAGGTTACTTCTTTATTAGTGGTCGTGCGCGGTCAATGGATACACGTAAACAAATGCCCCGTTATGTGCTGTATAGGAGTTTATTGGTTTTTGCATTAATTGGTATCGTACAGTTAACTATCTATCCCTCGGTGCTGACTTTTTTGATTTTGGTCTTTTTAGGTTTCGCTTTTGCTGTTTACTATATTTTAATGATTTCTGTTTCAATGGAACTTATACCTGCGGGAAAAAGTGGTCTCTTTGATGGCTTAGTAGGTTTAGGAACTGCTTTAGGATCATTTCTTGGTCCTTATCTGGCAAACACTTACAACTATTTGCCCACATATTTTATTGCTGCGTTACTGTTTTTATTTGCTTTCTTATCTATAAAATTTGCAACCTACACAAGTTTTTAAATTTAAAATACAAAAAAAGAAAGGTTGTATATTTTTGGCTAAATGTGTTTATTCAGTGTGAACCCTGTACAAGTCTACATCTTCGCGCATACTTGGTGTTAGTTCAAGGAATTCTCTTACTGATCGTTCTACGTCTTTTGATTGTGTGACATATCTGCCAACAATAAGTATGTCTGCGCCTTTTTCTAATGCTTCTTTGGCTGTTTCCGGAACTATACCGCCTGCAACTGCTATTAAGAATTTCTTGTTGGGAAACGTATCACGGATACGTTTTATACGTTCAAGCCCACTGCTTCTACCTGTTTCTTGGTCAATGCCTCTGTGTAAGATGACGATGTCTGGGAAATCTTTGATTGATTTCAGTTTTGCAAGTACATCATCTACGTTTAACATATCAATAACTGCGTATGTCCCTAAACGTCTGGCTTCTTGTACGGTTGCGTCAAGGGTTTCTGCTGGTGCAAGTCCTGCTGCGACAACAGCGTCGGCTGTGTCTTCATAAGCTAAGTCTACTTCAACTTTGCCTACATCAAGTGTTTTTAGGTCAGCTATGATGAATTTGTCTTTGGCGATTTCGCGAATTTCGTTTATGACTCTTGTGCCATAACGTTTGATGAGTGGTGTTCCAACTTCAAGGATAATTCTATCGCTTCCAGGCAATTGTTCAATAACTTTCTTTGCGCTTTCAAGTGAGGGCGCATCTAGAGCAATTTGTAAGTATGGTGGTCTCCATAAACGTGGAACTTTGAAGCCCATGATTGGGTGTTTTGCGCGGTCTTTATCGTAAATAATTTTATCTAATGATGGATACTTTATGAGCGCACGTTGAAGCGCCATTTTTGTTGCGCCGTAATTGTATTGATATATTTTGCGGTAATCAGTTGCTTGAGGATGGATAAAGACACTTGCAATAATTACCCACTCGTCAAGTTTTGCTGTTGGAATGATGCCTTCTTCAGCTGCATCTGCGACTGCTTTGGCCACTGCGGCTTGTGCTGGTCCAAAAATTTTGCCTGTGTCTTCCATGTTTTTAACAGTGACTTTTGGAACAATTAGTGTGTGTGGTTTGGGCGGTAGGTTTGGACGGATAACTGCAAGTAGTGGTGTGTGACCTGCTGACAAGTTTGCCATGCCTATTGCAAAAGCTTGGCCAACTGGTCCATTTTTGTCACCAATCATTAAGTCAACATGTGCAACTTCTGTTCCTTCTCCTAAAAGTGATTCACCGATTAAATATGTTGGTCCTGAAAATTCTTCATTTTTATTGTTTTGGGTCGGCATACAGTTTACAATCTCCTTGAAATTGACATTAAACTCTTTTAACCAAGAATAAAGGGTGTCTCTGTGGATGTCCATCTCCTTGGCTGTTCCGATAATTGTCGGCTTTGTCGGTTTGTTTTTGGTTCCTGTTTCTTTTTGAGCTGCTTGAAGAACTGCTTTGATAATTTCTTCTTTTGTTGATGGTTTTTTAACGTCTATTACCGACATTATTTTACCTTCTTTGTCATTTGTACTTATCCCAATATTTAAAACTGTCGGATTAATGCGTTATTTTTGCTTATTCAAACATGTTTATATGTCATTTTGTCGGTCAGTTAGTCTGAAGATGGTTGACGTTTTCGTTTTTTGACAGTAAATCTTTATATCTCGTGCTCTATTGATTTTAACAATTATATGTAAACGAGGTTATATGATGACATGGTTAAACTTGGCAAGTGTACTTCTTGTTATTGTCGGTTTAGGCTTGTTTCTGTATGGTGCAAACGTTTACAATGCACCTATCGGTTGGACAGGTTTTTCTTTTAGCATTGCAGGCATTTTACTCTATGTAATGTATTTTTTGTATGTTCAGTTAAGAAAAAAAGTACCTGAACAAGTTCCCACTTAGAAAAGTTCGCTGCATTTGTTTCGTAGATACTGCCGAAATGCTTGTGGACTTAAGTGGAGGTTCCTGATGTTTTGTGATTAGGTCTTTGCATACCGTAAAGATTGTTTGGTTGATGCTTGTTCTTTTTTAACAATTATTGGTTTCTTCTAACGATGCTCCATTTATTGTTTAGTTAGTGCTGAATTGTAACGTTTTTATAGCAACTTAAATTTACATTGTCTTGTAACCGTCGTATGTGAACCAGTTTTTGATATCGCTCAAAGTTATCGTGCTTAATGCTTGTCGCAAAGCAGTTTGTAGTTCGTCACAAGTTCTAGCTTTAAGCTTTCTTAAAACCGCTTTCAACTTTGACCACACAGACTCAATCGAATTCAAATCCGAAAGAATACCATGGCAAAAACAAAACAAACGCACCCTCGCATAAATCGGATCCAGCACACCCCTCACCTTATGCGAAGACAAACAATCCAACACCAC
Organism: Nitrososphaerota archaeon; assembly: GCA_031282985.1. Taxonomy (GTDB): domain Archaea; phylum Thermoproteota; class Bathyarchaeia; order Bathyarchaeales; family Bathycorpusculaceae; genus Bathycorpusculum. Next base: position 4,087 of record JAITCR010000190.1, read on the forward strand.
CACAACATCCCCCACCTGCAAAGTAGGAACCAAAACCTGCGAAACATAATACTCAAACACCCCCCATTCAACACCCCCTAAAAGATAAAGGAGCAT
>JAITCR010000048.1 GCA_031282985.1 Nitrososphaerota archaeon
TGTGGTTGTTTGGGGTTTTGGTAGTGTTTTTTGTGGCAGGCTTTGTTTTTGTGGTAGTTTTTGGCAGTGTTTTTGTGGAAAACATTGACTTTTGATCGTTAATATTGATCAGGACAAACCGTCATTTCCATAGAAAAGAAACATAGAATTTTGTCCCAAAGCCGTGTAGTAAGAAAAGACTATTAAGTACGGAAGGCAAAGTGTTTAATTGTGGGGTTTCAAGTGTGCGGGTTTTAAATGAGTATGTAGTGGATTTGACTAAGTGGTTGAAATTTGTGTCTGATCGTTATCGTAATAGACATAAACGCTTCGGTCTGTGGTTCATTTTTATTGCAGACATCTGCGACTACGAACAGAGAACATAAGTTATGCAAGAAGTCTCTTAGATGAGTTTTGGAACAAAGCATTTTCAACCGTGATATAAATCAGTGTGCAATTGATATTGCGATGCCCTAACATTTGCTGTACATGAAGGATATCTTTAGTTCGATGGTATTCCATAGTGACTCTCCAATGCCTAAACGTATGCATATGAATATCTAAGTGTTAAAGAGTTATTCTGTTGTATCTTTTGATTGCTGGTTTCGTGTTTCTCCAGGTATTTGGAATAATTTTTTAATTGCGCTAAGTCTTGCTTTCTGGGCTAACACGTCGCTAGTAACAACTGATAATGCTTCTTCTGGACACCATTTGACACATTGGGGGCCGTCAGCTCGGAATCTGCATAAGTCACAGCTGTAGACTGTTTTTGTTTCGGGGTGGAGCATCATTGCGCCGTAGTCACAGGCGGCTATGCACCAACCGCAGCCGGTACAGTTTTCTTTTTCAATGATAATGTTACCGTTTATTGATTGGGAAAGTGCGTTTCTTGGGCAGGCTGCGACGCATGCTGGTGTTTCGCAGAGTCGACATGTGACGGCTATGTTGTTTATTTGGTTTTCGCGTATTACACGAATGCGTGATTTAGTTGGGTTGAAGACTCTTTCTTTGCCAAAGGAGCAGGCGTATTCACATATTTGGCAGCCTACGCATTTTTCTGGGTCTGCAGATATGAATTTTCGGTCATGAATTTTTGTCATACTGTTAAACCCCTTTGGTGCTACTGTTGTTATTGTTAATTATGTTTAGGTATTCGTCTAAACCTAATTCTTGGAGTTTGTCTTTTGTTGGGATTCCTTGTTTATCATATCCACGGGTTTTATAGTAATCGTCAAGCATTAAGGTTAATTCTTCTTTAGTTACAACTGCACCGTTTGACGGGCCATCGTCGCTAACGGGTTGGTTCATAACTTTCCAAGGAAGTGTGTCATCTTTGCGAGTTAACCCTTCACGTATATTGATAAGTTTTGCAAGAGCCTGAATACGTTCGCCGGCTAATTCTAACTCTTGGGCGGTAATGTCTAAACCTGTTGTCACGTTATAAATTTTTACCATTTCTTCCAGTTCTTTATAGAAAGTGCCCTTAGCATTTTTGCAGATGATCATAGAATCTAGTAAATTAAATTGATCCTCAAGGTCTTTAACGATTTTGCCTCTTCCCACTTCAGCTTTCAAACGGTTAACTTTGCCTTTAACATCAACAGTGAAAGCGCCACTACGACTATGATCAGCTCCACGGAAAGACACAGCGCAACTTAAAGCTGCAGTTTTAAGACAACGTAAATCGTACCCTGTAACTTCTAAACCCTTAACATGCTGAGCTAACTGTTCTGCACCACCACCAATCTTTGCTGCAGCAGTTTTAACACCATCCGAAAACATGGCACCTATATTACCGTCTCGTTTACCGATTTTATCTATAATTGCAAGCATTGCACTTGCATTACCAAAAATAGCGTCTATACCATCAAGTTTTTCTTGAGTAAGTATGCCTTTTTCATAACAATCCATAATGAAACTAACAACGCCACCTGCGCTTTGACAATCTAAACCATAATAATTGCAACGTTCAACAGCTTTAATTATAGAATTTAATTTGTCTACACCACAATTTGGTCCAAGAGCCCATAAACTGTCATATTCTATACGCGTCATAGTGCCCTTATAAGCGCCATCTTTAATCAAAACTTCATGTTCACATCGCATAGCACAAGAATTACAGCCAATAATTTTTACAACAAAACGCTGATTAATTACAGAGCTGCTAATATTTTCGGCTGATTCGAAATAAGAGCTGTTATAATTACGTGTTGGAACACAAAACATGTCATTTAAATGCACAAGATTCTCTGTTGAACCCATAGTACGATACTTTTGCACAGCAGGACCCTTCATACGCTCATGAAAATCCTTAACCAAACCAAAAAACTCATCTGACTTGAAAACACCAACATCCATAGTACCCCTAACTGCTATAGCTTTAAGATTTTTAGAACCCATAACAGCACCAAGACCCGTACGACCAGCAACACGAGTCCTATCATTAACAATACAAGCAATCTTGGAAAGATTTTCCCCAGCAACACCAATAGACGCAACACGAACATAAAAATCACCCACTTCTTCTTTTATTGCGTCTTCAACTTCTAATGGTGAATTGCCCAAAAGTTTAGTTGCATCACGCAACTCTATTGAGTCATCATCAATTAACAGATAAATGAGTTTTTCAGCTCGTCCCGTTAAAACAACTGCATCATAACCAGCACGCTTCAACTCAGTGCCAAAAGTACCATGACCGACAGATTCACCCACACCACCTGTTGCAGGTGACTTTGACACAAACGCGTGACCATTTCCGCCTGTTGGGAACATTGTTGCAGCAAGAGGTCCAACGGAAAAAACAAGAGGATTCTCTGGATCAAAAGCGTCAACACCTTTCTTTGACTTAGACAAATAAAGATGCATGCCCAGTCCGATTCCACCAACATATTTTTTAGCGGTTTCTTCATTAAGTTTTTCAGTGTGATTCTTACCGGTAGTCAAATCGAGATATAATATTTTTCCTGCATAACCGAGCAAACATTATTCCCCAACAAGTTTTAAATGATGAGTCGCTTAAAAGTATATTAACCTAATGGATTATCAAAGTGGAAATAGGGCTTTTTATGTTGCAACATGTCTAACAACATAAACTTAAACACACTTTATCGATGAACAAACAAGGTACGAATCAACGCCTTTTTTATGAGTCATCGCCTTTAGTGTGTGTTTCTTTCGTATGGTGTAACTACGTTGCCGCCACACTTCAACTTCACTAAAGCAATTGAATTACCAACATTACGATACCCATAACCCATGCGAATTGTCACCTGAATCTCATTATTGTTATTATAGCAACTTAACTTTTTATTGTTTATGTCCGCAGTATTTGGTTCAAGATGCGATTAGGTCCTGTGAAATATTTGATAGTACAGAGTGTATGGCAGTGACCAAAGCATCCGCTGTTCGAGCTTTTAACTTCCTCAAACCAGCCTTAAGATAAGCCCACAACAACTCTGTAGTAACTTGAGTTTACATTAACAGTTATAGCCGTCAAGTTTGAACCAGCTTTTAATGTCAACAAGTGTTACCGCATCCAACGCCATTCTTAGAGCCTTTTGTAATTCTTCATGAGTTCTAGCCTCAAGTTTTCTTAAAATCGCTTTCACCTTTGACCACAACAATTCAATAGGATTCAAATCCGGCGAATAAACAGGCAAAAACCAAACATACGCACCTTTTTCATAGATATAGTGGAATAGTTTAAGAATTGCGCCTTCCGAAATGGGTGTATATGGCTTCTTGCAGGGTTCCACAGTCAGACATCAAATCAGGCAAAGCACGCTTCAAATTAGCCCACCGACACTCAATCCTGTTAAAATCAGGCAAATACACCGATAAAAACAACAAAAACACTTCAACCCGTTCAGCAATAAACAACAACTTTTCCTTACGATGAAAAGGAACCCCATCCAAAATAACCATAACACCCTTTGGCACACAAGGCAAATACTGTGACTCAAACCAACCCTCAAAAAACGGTGGTGTCCTAAAGCAGGTTAGAGGGTAGTTGTCTTTTGAAGAACCAAAAGTTAATGATCAAACCAATAACTGTGTGATGCATGACTTCTATTTTTGAAAAGCGAATCCCTTTTCGAACCAGCCGGCTGCACCAGGTACGTAACGATAAATGCTTACGTTCAATACGCTGCGTATTACGTTCACCGGACAATACAACACT
>JAITCR010000129.1 GCA_031282985.1 Nitrososphaerota archaeon
ATAAATGACCACATTTCATCCATCTCTGCGGCTTCAATTTCAACATGCTCAGCCCAAGCAATGTCTTTTTCTAATTTTTGATGTGTTTGAAGATAGGTGTGGTTTATTTTCCGGGCCAGTTTTGTGTTTTTTTAAATTGTCGTAATGGTATCTTTAGAAATGACCGGTATGTGTGCTGTGGCTTGTGTTTCTGTGCCGTTTGCTGTCATTTTTAGAATTTGATTTCGTATGTCAGGTTGGTGGGTTTTGTTTGTGTAGGTTTCTGTAAAGTTTTTGTGTGTGCAGGTTTGTTGTTGTAGTTGTAGACTTGTTTGCCTGCTTTGTTGTGTCCGTTTTTTGATATTTTATCGTTGCCACAGTAGGGGTATTTTATTGGGGTTTTTGATGTCATAAGCGTTAACTCGTACACTGATGTGTATGCACCACCCAAACTAAAATACTTTATGACACCACTGTTTTTTATGTAGAGCTAATATTTGGTAGGCGGTGCTGCTTCCAATCATTGGTCATTTGGCAATGTTTTTTTCGCTCTCGTCATTGGTTTTATGTTTGATTATTTTTTTTCTCTATCCTCTGCTGATGTGGGCCTCATTTTCATCACCCATGCCATTACAACACATTACGTATTTAAAGTCAAGCTGCTATAACAATCAGACATTTACACATTAAAATATTTTATGACGTGACCAAAAAGTTGGTGATAAAAAAGCCGCCTTGCCACATTTGCTGTGACAGGTCTAAAACGATAGAACTATACGGCCTCTATACATCCTTTTTACGCAGAAATACTGTATAACAAAGCCAAGCAGAGCTAACAGAGGGATCACATATATCGTTAAAGAGTTAAAGATGTTGTTTTTCAGAAAGAAAAACAAAAGCGCCAATAAAATAAGCGGCAACCCAGCAAGATTTGCATTTTTCAAAGTTAACGCAAGAATACCAGACAAACCAAAGAAAAACAAAGCAACCAAAGGCAACAACACCAAAAAAGACAAAACCGAAGTCAAAGAAATTGCAGTTACACCCATAAATACAAAGGAAACAACGATAAAAACCAAAGAAAGTAATACCATGATGGCATAAGAGAGCGCAAAAATGGCAATGGTCTTACCTAACCATAAATCTACAGGTTTTACAGGTGAAGAAAGCACTGTTTCAAGATTCCCTTCCGCTTTCTCTTTTACAAAAGCCTCTTGCATAAACAAAAAATACACAAACAACATAATACTCAAAGGCTGACTACTCAAATAATCACTAAGAAAAGTCAGAGGCAAACTTGTCTCTAAAAATAAAGCAGGCATTATAGGCGTAAAAACATACATAATAAAAAGGGGAACAAAGAAAGTAGCGTACAGTACGAGATTCATTCTTAGCCCAAGTTTTAACTCCTTTAAGATAATGGCTTTCAAAGTTTTCACCTCGAAAGCACTATCTGTTCTCGCTTTAACCGCCCAAGATAGCCAAAGTTTAACACCAATAGCAGTACCGTAAGTGTTGCAAATAGTGCACTGTAATACTGGAGCATACCGGGAAACAGGAAAGCCATTGCAATCCCCACATTTATAGCAACCACCATCAATATCATACCAACAGCAAATCCCAAACCAGCTTTGGAAGATGCTAAATGCACTATACCAATCAAGCCTATTGTTGCAAAGCAAAGCAGGGGCAGAATAACAAACACATGAAACAAAGTAAGCAAAGACACCGAAATAGCCAGCGATAAGCCAATTGACAGAATCGACAGCGAAAATAGAAACATTGTAACGATTGGAAGATATGTAATGGCGGTAAGGGTAAGTGTTTTTCCAAACCACAGCGCTTTGGGTGTTATTGGCGTGGTAAGCAGCATCTCTATTTTTCCTTGAGCCTTTTCATGTCCAAAGATGGTCATAGAGAGAATCGCTGGAAGAGATATACTAAATGGTGTTAGGCCATATAGGGCAAAGTACTCCAAAAAATCGCTTGCAGCTTCCACATTTCTTGTAGCAGTATAGAAGTAATATGATGAGGTAAGAATAAAGATTACAATCGCTAGCCAGATGGTTTTTGTTTTAAAGGCATCTCGTAATTCTTTTTTAACAATAACGAAGTAACTCATGGTTTTTCCTCTCTGTGAATTAACGATTGGTAGATGTCTTCTAACGAAGCAGTGCCTTGATGTATTTCCTTAATTTTTACCTCATGCTTCATTAACTTTTTCACTATATCAGACGTATCAATGTTACATTGGACCACAACGCGATCCTTTGCTATGTTAAGGATCACTACGTTTGAAAGAGAACTCAGCATCTTTCGCATACTCTCCACGTTTACATCTTTGCTCAAAATTATTTCGGTGTGAGGTTTAGCAAATTTTTTCTTAAGATCCTGTATCAATCCCTCTTCGATTATGCGACCTTCACGAATGACTGCGATTTTTGAACAGATTTTCTCGATTTCCACTAAATTATGAGAACTCAAAAGAACCGTTATATTCCGTTTTGACACAAGATCACCAATTAACTCTCTGATTAATAGTTGAGCATCGGGGTCTAATCCTGATGTGGGTTCATCCATAATGAGGACTTGAGGGTTATGAAGAAGAGCACGGGCGATAGCAAGGCGTTGTTTCATACCTTTAGAGTAGGTGCCTACAAGGTCTTTTGCTCGGTTGGATAATCCCACAAACTGAAGAAGCTCAGTAATGGTTTTTTTTCGGGTATCTATGGGGATGTTGTAGATTTGGCCGTAAAAGTCTAAATTTTCAAAAGCACTAAGCTTGTCATATAAGCCTGTGCTGTCTAAAACAGTGCCTATACGCCATCGGAAAGCCTCGTTTTTTGTCACATCCTCACCTAAAACCGATACGATGCCAGAGCTTGGATTTAGTAACCCAAGTATTGCCTTGATAGTGGTTGTTTTTCCAGCACCATTTGGACCTATATACCCAAACACCTCACCAGAGTTAACACTAAACGATACATCATCAAGCGCCAAAAACTCGCCGAATTTTTTAGTTAAATTTTTTACTTCAATCACTAAAGGCATTATTTTATTTCCCACCTGTTTTATTAATTTCCGTAACGGGGGAGCTAATCCATTTTTCTAAGTCATTAGCTCTTGCCCACCTGCAGTCATCAAGTACTTTTTCCCATTTTGTTATCCCTCTAACAATGCAGTTTTTGCAATAAAGACGATATTTGCAATCCCAACAAACTTCATCGCGGGGCGGTTTTAGTTGCTTAAGCCAATCGATAGTTGGACCGTTAAAAAGGTCTTCAACCTTGTCTGTGAATAGGTTGCCCGTTGAAAAGTATGATGTGGGTAACATAGTACAAGGGCGTATGTTACCAAGAGGATCTATCACCATTGAACGAACCCCCGCGCCGCAGCCATACTTACTAACGTGAGTAACCATATGTTCTTCAACTATCTGTATAAAATCACTGTACTTGTCGTTGAGTCCATTTATGTGTAGAATCATTTTTTCAGCTTCTTCAGGAGTTAAAACTAGAGGCTCATTTTTTGCCCGTCCTAACTCCATGACCGGCGTATGAGTAAACACTGTTGCCCCCAAATCTCTAGCTAATTTAATAATATTTTCAATATCATACACATTTTTAGGAGTTACAGCAGTAGATATTCTGACAGTTTTTACGCCACAAGCAACTATGCGTTTGATGTTTTTTATAACTGTATCAAAAGCGCCAAGGTATTCCGTGAACCAGTCATGATACTCTTTGGTTGAACTGTGTAAACTTATACTTACAATAAGCTTATCAGCGTATTGTTTCATGACTTGCTCAGTTTCATTTGTTAAGGTAAAGCAGTTTGTCAGTACAGAAACAAGTGTGAATCGTTCGACGCAAAACTTGAGGATTTTAGTAAAATCTTTGTGCACCATGGCTTCGCCACCAGTTAATTCGACTGTATAAACACCTAACACTCGTAATTCTTCGAGTTTTTCGAGGAGTTTTTCTGTGGGAATCATGTCATGCTGTTCAGGGGAAGCTTCTGCATAGCAATGTTTACACTTGAACGGACAATTGTATGTTAATTCAACTACTGTTTCAACAGGAACAAAAAAATTGGGGGTGCCGCTAACTTTAGTCTCTAAGTTAGTGGCAAGTGGCTTTTTCAGTAAGTCAACATGTCCTTGTTCCTCAGCCTTTTTAAAAAATGCCAGATTTTTCATTAGATTTTCTATTGTAAGGTCTTCGTGTTGCTCATTGTGTACTTCTTTAATTACGGTTTCAGCGGTTTTGGATCCATCACATTTTAGTAGGAATTTTGCGGCAGTTCCATTTGCGTATCCAAGTGATACTCGTCGGCCTGAATTTTTATCTGGTCTATTGCTTAAAAGTGCTACACCTGAAGGTATCATGTGGAGTACTACGCCTCCGTTTATTTTTACATATTTGTTTTTTATCTGCATTTTACATCTCCTAGGCTGAGGCAACGAAAACATACATCTTACATCACTTGGGCGCCGGCAGCATTAGATGAAATTGCTGCTAGACTTGCCAGTGCTGGTGTAGGTCCGCAGGCTACGCAAGCCGCGCAGAAGTTACACGCTTCGCATGCCCAGCAGAAGCCACTGGATTCAAGAGTAGTGTAGGAAGCTATCTCCATTTGCCATCCACCTCCTTAACGAAAGAGCCGCAATTTTGCATTTATGTGTAAGTACACAAACGAACACATTGTGTTCTTTTGTATTTTAAATGTTAATTTTGACCATGTTTCCATTAATTTTGCACTTAATGTTGTTTTTGAAAATGTCGTTGAATACGGTTTCTAAAAATGTGGCCATGTAAAGAGTCCATTTTGGGTGGATGTTGTTGTGTATCAAAAATGTTATGGAATTAGACGGATCGTTGAAATATATGTATTTGAGGTCTTGGTTTCCAAATATTTTGCTGATTTCGGGAAGTACGGACTCTATTTTTATGCTGTTTCCTGAAGTGAAGAGGAGTCTTTTTGACATTTCGTGCGCGGCGGTTTGTGCTGCGATGGTTAATTTGTCAGGGCCTGTCATTGCTACGACAGGGGTGCAAATTTGTGGGGAGCAGAGCATACAGCCAAAGTATGCTTGAAATTTTTTTACTGTAAAGTGTTGTTCGATAATTTTGTTGAGAAAAGAGCTTATGGGTAAGCCTTCTTGTTCTGCTTCTAGGATTATGTTGTTATCTGTATCGCGAGGGAGTCTTATTGTGCGAGTGATGGTTCTCATTAGAATCAGCCACTGGGTATTTTTGTTGGTGTTTGGTGCAAGTTCTGTTGGTCAAGGGGATGTGGTTGGGTTGTTTTAAGAAAGAGTTTGTGGTGTTTTTTGGTCATGTTGTTATGGCTCCTTGTTGTTTTCGTCGTCGAATGTGAAGAGGTCGTCGATTTTGGTGTTTAGTTCTTTGGAGATTTGGTGGGCTAATCGCAGGGAGGGGTTGTATTTGCCTTTTTCTAGGAAGAGTATTGTTTGTCTGGCTACGCCTAGTTTTTTTGCGAGTTGTTCTTGGGTTATGCCTGTTTTTTCGCGGTATTCTTTCATGCGGTTTTTCATGGGTTTGTTTATTCGCCTCTTCTGGTATAGTATGCGTAGGAAGCACCGAAGATTGTCACTCCTTGGGCGAGTAATACGAGCAGTATGGGTAAGATGTCGTATGTTTCTGTTATAGCTGTAAAAATTAGGGTAATTGTCGAAAACATTGTATAATATAGTAGTGTGTTTCTGCTTGCTAAGCCTATGTTTTTTTCTGCTCTTTCGTCATTTTCGAAGAAAATGAAGAGGATGCAGAAGTTAAATAGGGTGAATAGGTAGGTGTTGTACAGACCGAGTAGGCCTGTTAGACCTATAAATCCTAGGTATGCTATTTTGTTTGTTTTCACATCCGTCACTTATGTCACAAATTTGTGACGTTATAAAAATATGACGTTAGACATATATAACATTTGTGTTGGTTTCCAAATAGGGGGAGAACTAATGTATACAATTAATTGGTCGTGACCAGAATATACGAAAAATTATCAGTAATTTCACAGTCTTTTTTGGTTGTGAGTTATTGCTTTGTTTTTAGACCGTAGATCGGCTTTGGGACAAAATTGTTAGTTTTCTTTGTTTAGTGTTTTTTCATCGTCAAGTGTTGGAGTGATTTCCCTTGTGCAGATTTCTGCATTATATACCTTTAGAAAACTTAGAATCTTTTCCAAATCTACCTCACGCACAATTATAACGCTGCGTGCAAGTTTCACATGTGGAATGTCCTCAAGCAATCCATGTCGATGATGCCTATATTTCCCCTTATGATTGGTAGTGTCTTGACCGTAAAATTTCTGCACAAACCGATTAACAACTGTTAAACTATTAATTGTGCCTTTTTCTGTGTTTTTGTAGACTCGAAAAACTATCAATTTAGCTTTCATGATTGTTCTTTCGCCCACTCCCATACTAACCCTACATGCGTAAGAGTTACGCATACATTTATAGAGGTAACGCAATACAATACAATCAAGCAGGCGAAAAACCGCGAAAAACAAAAACCAACAAAACCTCACAAACCTAATACAACAACTAAAAACAGACAAGTTTGAGTACCAAGAAACAAAGCCAAACCCATAGACTGGACAAGCTATGACCTAGCGCAAACAAGTGAAATAAATGACATGCTCCTCTTAATACGCGACATAGTAGAGCAAGCAGCCTGCAATCTTGACCTGCCCAAAGCTTTTGAGCATAAAACACTAGGAAGACCCAAACACAACCCAGCAGACGGCGCCAAAGGAGTACTTGTGGCTCAATACTTTGGCATATCCAACCGTGCAACACAAGGCTACATGATACTCTTCAAAGAAAAACTATGCTTAACGAGCCTCTTTAGCTACAAAACAATCGAGCGTGTCTACGGCGATGTGCAAGTTAGGCAAATTTTGGAAGATTTTCGAGTTAACCAATATGCCTGTTAGAGATTTGGAACACGAATTTGGTCCAGATGGTTCAGGTCTTACCCCATCTTGCAAACAAAACTATGAAAATGATCGCCAAAAAATCAAACCCAAAGGTTACGAGAAAATCGTGGTAATGGTTGGCCTTAAGTACAAGCTTATTTCCTCTTTTAAATACGCCGCTAAGCCTACTGCTCATGAGTCACTTTATTTTGAGTCTTTGCTAACTGAAACCGCCCGCCGGTATAGTCGGGTAGATTTAGTGGCTGGGGATTCTGGTTTTTTGTCGCGGTGTAATTGTGATTTGGTGGCAGGTGTTGGGGCGGTTCTGCGTTTTTATCCAAAGAAAAATTCCCTGTTGAGTTCGAAGGGCGGTAGAGCTTGGTGGGTGATGCTTGAAGAGTTAACTGTTGATCCTCAGAAGTGGCTTTCGGAGTATCATAAGCGTTCCAATACGGAGGGTTGTTTTTTAACATTGAAACATGATTCCTTTATCGTTACGTAAAGAGCTTGATGAGCGCAGACAACAAGAAGCATTTACAAGAGCCTGCAACCTAAACATCAAACACTTATGCTACCTGAATTATCTTGAAGGCATAAATGCAAGAGAAACCTAGCACAAATAATAGACAACTTCCGAGTGTGTGTTTAGCTCATCTGTGTGTTTGTTAGTTATTCTTTGTTTGTTCCTTCTTCTTGGGTTATTATGATGTAGACTCTTTTTCCAAGATAGCATTTGGTATGTCTGCTTTGGCTGA
>JAITCR010000140.1 GCA_031282985.1 Nitrososphaerota archaeon
GTTTGTTGTGGTTAAAGCCTGCTTTTACACAATGTTGGTTTCCACACTTTGGGCATTTCATGGCCATCGCAAATGCAAAAGGCTAAACTACCTTATAATCCTTTTTGCAATACTCTCAATTTTTTCATAAAATAAATAGAACGTGTTGCTAGCTGTAAATTTATCGTTTTTATGCTGTAAAAAACTTGTTTACAAAAAACATATGTGTGTCATGTAGTTATTCATTCAAACATAAAAACAAAAAACTCAAAAAAACTTGAAACAGTTTTGTCCCAATGTCGTATCCACCGATAGGTTTTTATTTAAATAACTGACTATTTTTAAACTAAGTAATATTAAGAGGCAATGGTATGAGGGATTGTCACCTCAATAGCTGGGATCGTCGGGTACTTATTCTCTAATTTTTCCAGCTTATCCTCTAAACATGTCTCGTATTTCTTAAACAATTTTTATATAGATACCAGTGTAAATGCCAATTTAAAACATAGGAGACCAAACTGAATATGCCAAAAATGTCTGGTGCACAAGCACTATTAGAATCTCTTGAACATCAAAAGGTTGATACAATATTTGGAATATTAGGAGGCGCTATACTTCCAGTATATGATGCACTTTGTGGTAACAAAAAAATTCGCCACATACTTGCGCGTCATGAACAGTGTGCTGCACATGAAGCTGAAGGATATGCAAGAGCTAGCGGCCGTGCTGGTGTATGCATGGCAACAAGTGGACCGGGTGCTACAAACTTAGTAACAGGCATTGCAAACGCTTACATGGATTCAAGTCCAGTTGTCGCACTAACGGGACAAATTCCAACATGTAGCGTTAATTCAAGCTACATGATTGGCCGAGATGCTTTTCAAGAAGCAGACATATTAGGCATAACCACTGCAATTACCAAATACAATTACCAACCACGCTCAATTTCAGAAATCCCCCAAATGGTCACTAACGCTTTCCATATTGCAACAACCGGTAGACCTGGTCCTGTCTTAATTGATTTACCAAAAAATATACAATCAAACATTGACGAAGTTGAATTTACAAACAAACCCGACATTAGAAGCTACAAACTACCCCAACCACCAAACCCCACAAAAATCAGCCAAGCCACAGAACTTTTAACAAAAGCTGAACGCCCAATACTACTAGTCGGCGGAGGCACAATATTAGCAAACGCTTCTGATGAAATAGTCAAGCTATCTGATCTGCTAACAGCTCCCGTTACAACAACTTTCATGGGCAAAGGGGCTTTCCCAGAAAACCACCCACTATCTCTGGGCAGCATAGGTATGCATGGTAATCCTGCAGCTAACAGACTAATAGGTGAAGCCGACGTTTTACTGGCTATTGGAACACGCTTCTCTGACCGTGCAACCACAAATATAGATTCATTTGCACCAGATGCAAAAAAAATCCAAATAGATATCGACGCTGCAGAAATTAACAAAAACATAGAAGTAGATATAGCCATAATTGCTGACGCTAAAGAATCACTAAAGATAATACTACCTGCTGTCTCAAAAAAATTAAAGAAAGGCGAAGGCAAAACTTGGACAAAACGCGTCAAGGAAGCTAAGGAACAATTGAGCCCTTTGCTAAAAGAAAACCCTCATGATATAGTTCCAAAAACGTTACTATCTGAACTGCGCAAATTATTACCACAAAATGGTGTAATTACAACCGAAGTTGGACAAAACCAGATGTGGTCAGCTCTATACATGCAAGCCCTACAACCACGAACATTCATCAGTTCAGGCGGACTTGGAACAATGGGCTTTGGCTTCCCCGCCGCAATTGGCGCAAAAGTCGCCTGCCCCGATCGTATAGTTGTTGACATCGCTGGCGATGGCAGTTTCATAATGTCTGAACAAGAATTAGCCTGTAGTGTTGCGGAAGACATACCTGTAATTGCTATAGTGTTAAACAATGGTGTATTGGGTATGGTGGCACAATGGCAAAGAACACTCTATGACAGGCGCTATAACGCCATCAATTTGGGTAAAACACCCGATTTTGTCAAATTAGCTGAAGCATATGGAGCACAAGGTATCCGTGTAGACTCAATTGATACATTTAAAAAAGCCGTTAAAACCGCAATGATAAATAAAGTTACAACAGTAATCGATGTGCCTATTGGCTCAGAAACCGATGTCGTTCCATTTGTACCTCCAGGCTGCGGATTACCTCAACAGAGAGGTGACTATTAATGGAATTTGGAAAAACAAAAGTCATATCTGTTCTGGTCGAAAACAAACCAGGTGTACTGCATTCCATCGCTAACCTATTTAGGCGACGAAACTTTAACATTGAAAGTATAACCGTCGGTTCTACACAACAAAAAGATATCGCCCGTATGACTATCACAGTAAACGCAGACGAAAAAACACTTGATCAAGTTGTTAAACAAGTCGCCAAACAAATTGATGTTTTAACAGTTGAAGAACTAGAGCAAGGCAATTTTGTTATGCGCGAAATAGCTCTTATAAAAGTCAAAATAGCAAACTCTAAAGAACGATCTGATGTAATAAATTTTGTCAACGTTTTCCGTGGCAGAATAATTGACGTTTCAAGTGATAGTATAACCATAGAAATTACCGGAGGACCAGACAAAATTGATGCTTTCTTAAATTTGATGAAAACCTTCGGCGTTCTGGAACTCGCAAGAACAGGTGTAACTGCATTAGCACGAGGCGCTAAATCCATCAGAATTGACGAGTAAAAAAATTTACCTAATGGAAAAGTTTAACCTTACCCATTTTAACTTTGAGTTACATCCCAAATTAGAGGTTTAATCTCAAATAACATTTACCCAGCAAAAAATAGACTAAGTAGAGAAGAAAAAACATGAATATTACCGAAAAAATCTTGGCTAAAGCATCAGATAAAAAGTTTGTCGCTCCCGGAGAAATCGTGGATACAAACGTTGACGTATTGATGACCCACGATTTAACAGGACCTTTAGCTGTAGAGTCCTTCAAAAAAATTGGCGCAGAAAAAGTTTGGAACAACCAAAAAGTAGTAGTAATCTTAGACCACCAAATTCCCGCTGAATCTATTAAAGCAGCAGAACTCCATAAAACAATGCGCCATTTCGCCAAAGAACAAAAACTACGTATTTACGACGTAGGTCGTGGTGGTATCTGTCATCAAGTCATGCCTGAGCAAGGACACGTAGTTCCCGGCGCTGTTATTGTTGGCTCTGACTCTCATACTTGTACTTATGGTGCCTTTGGCGCTTTTTCCACGGGTATTGGTTCAACAGAAGCAGCTGCAGTTATGGCTACTGGAAAAATATGGTTTAAAGTGCCTCAGTCAATCAAAATAGTAGTTAACGGAAAACTTAGCAAATACGTTACCCCTAAGGATTTGGTTCTAAATATAATCGGTAAGTTAGGTGTTGATGGGGCGATATACAAAAGCACTGAATTTACCGGTTCAACTATACATGAAATGAGCATAGCCGGCAGAATGACCTTATGTAACATGGCCGTTGAAATGGGCGCTAAAAACGGTATAATTGAACCTGACAATGCAACCAAAGAGTATCTACAGCATCGTGTTAACTCTTTAGCAGATTTTATAGTTCTAAAAAGTGATAAAGATGCTCAGTATGAATATACAGTTGAAATTGATGTTTCAAAGCTGGAACCTCAAATTGCTTGCCCATCATCTGTTGATAATGTTAAACCCATATCAGAAATCGGCGATATCCCTATTGATCAAGCCTTCATAGGTTCATGCACCAATGGCAGACTAGAAGATTTACAGTTAGCTGCTCAGATTATAAAGGGCAAAAAAATCAAAGAAGGTGTTCGTGCTTTGGTAATTCCTGCGTCGCAAGAAATCTACAAAGAAGCGTTAGCTGAGGGTTTAATTGAAATCTTTACTGAAGCAGGCGCAATCTTTTGTGGTTCAGCATGTGGTCCATGCTTAGGCGGCCACATCGGCTTATTAGCCGCAGGTGAAACATGTGTTAGTACAAGCAATCGTAACTTTATCGGCAGAATGGGTAGCACCCAAGCTAATGTTTACTTAGCTTCACCTGCTGTTGTTGCAGCTTCAGCCCTTACAGGCAGAATAACTAATCCTACAACTTTGGAGGCTAAGCAATAATGGAATCCAAAATTAAAGCACCAACCATAAAATTCGGAAATAACATAGATACAGATGTTATCCTACCTGGAAAATACTTGATATTGGTTGATCCATACGAGTTAGGTAAGCATGCACTGGAAAGCTTAGATGGCGAATTTGTTAACAAAGCAAAAGGCGGTATAGTATTAATTGGTGGCAAAAATTTTGGTTGTGGCTCAAGTAGAGAACAGGCTCCTTTAGCTCTAAAATATACAGGTGTAAAATGTGTCATCGCAGAAACTTTTGCACGTATTTTTTACCGTAATGCCATAAACATCGGTTTACCAGTTATTGAATGTGCGGGAATTTCAGAAGCTGTAAAAACTGGCGATGATGTTTCTGTTGATTTGGAAACAGGCAAAATCCAAAACTTGACCAATAATAAAACACTACAGGGTACAAATTTACCTTCATTTATTATGGAAATTTTAACTGATGGCGGTTTAATTGAGAATTTACGCAAAAGGATGAAAAAAAGAAATGAATGAATACAAAATATCCCTAATGCCCGGTGATGGCATAGGTCCAGAGTTAACAGAGGCAACTCTGAAAATTTTAGATGTAGTTCAAGAAAATTTTGACGTAAACCTCAACATAGTCTACGCTGAAGCAGGTGATGCAGTGCTAAAAAAAAGAGGCGCAGCACTGCCAGAGGATAGTCTAAAAACTATCCGCGAATCACATGCTTGCCTAAAAGGTCCCGTAGGTGAAACCGCAGCAGATGTCATAGTTAAATTACGCTTACTATTTGATTTATATGCTAATGTGCGGCCGCTAAAGGCATTTCCAAATGTACCTGTTGCGCGTCCAGATATAGACATGATTTTTGTACGCGAAAACACTGAAGATGTCTATAAAGGGTTAGAATACAGCATAGGCAACGACGTTACAGTATGTTTACGTGTAATCACCCGACAAAACTGCGAACGCATAGCAAAACGCGCTTTTGAAACCGCAAAACTGCGCCAAAAAAAGAAAGTTACCGCAATACACAAAGCAAACGTTATGCGCATAACCGACGGCCTATTCAAACGAGTATGCCAAGAAACAGCCAAAAACTATCCTGACATCCAATATAACGAGATGTATGTTGACGCAGCAACAATGCACTTAATTCGCACCCCCCAAGAATTCGACGTACTCTGCACCTGCAACATGTTCGGCGATATACTCTCAGACGAAGCAGCACAACTAATCGGCGGTTTAGGCATGGCACCAGGCGCAAACATCGGCGACAACTTTGCATTATTTGAACCTATACATGGCTCAGCCCCAGACATCGCTGGTAAACAACTTGCAAACCCCCTATCTATGATACTATCCGCAAAAATGATGCTACACTGGCTAGGTGAACGCTTTAACGATTTAAAATGCCTAAAAGCCGCCGAAGGCATAGAAAAAGCTACAATCCAAACTCTAATTAACGGCACAACCGTTCCAGACATAGGCGGAAAAGCCTCCACACTGCAAATGGCACAAGCCATAGCTGCAGCCCTAAAAAATTAACATACTTAAGCCGTGAAACATATGACTCAACCTTCAAGGTATATCAAAATACTGGATACAACATTACGCGATGGAGAACAAACTCCCGGTGTTTCTCTAACTTTGGAAAATAAAATTGAAATCGCACAGCAGCTAAACAAACTTGGAGTTGACGTTATCGAGGCAGGTTTTCCCAGCAGTTCTGAGGGCGAACGCAAAGTCGTAAAAGAAATAAAAAAAATAGGTTTAACCTCCCAGATTTGTGCATTATCCCGATGTACCCGAAAAGACATAGACGCCGCTTTAGACTGTGATGTAGATTTAATCCACATATTCATTCCAACTTCACCTGTACAGATGAAATATGCTGTAAATATGACGCCTGAACAGGTTTTGTCTTCTGCAACCGAGTCAATACAGTACATCAAAAAATGTGGTGTTAAATGTGAGTTCTCCCCCATGGATGCTACACGCACCGAAATGCCATTCTTGCGTCAAATCTGCAAAGCAGCCCAAGATGCAGGAATGAACAGTCTAAACATTCCAGATACCGTCGGATGTATGATCCCCCGAACAATTTTCGAGTTATTTAAAGAACTAAAATCATTCATCAAAGTTCCCATAAGCGTTCACTGCCACAACGACTTCGGTTTAGCAGTCGCTAATAGTCTCGCAGCAGTTGAAGCAGGCGCAGATCAAATTCATGTCGCTGTTAACGGTTTAGGTGAACGCGCAGGCAATGCTGCCTTAGAAGAAGTCGTCACCACTTTACATGTAGTTTATGATTACAAGACAAACATAAACACACGCTTACTATACAGCACCAGCCGTTTGGTTTCATCTTTAAGTGGCGTTTCAGTACAAGTTAACAAGGCAATTGTCGGTGAAAATGCGTTTGCACACGAGTCAGGCATTCATACTCGTGGCGTAACTGAACAACCCTTAACATTTGAACCAATTAGCCCCGAAATAGTCGGTAGAACTCGTAAATTAGTTGCCGGTAAACTAGCCGGAACACGTGGCATTCAAGTTGAGCTAAACGAAATTGGTATTCACCCAAATGAAACACAGTTAACAGAAATTGTCCAACGGGTAAAAGAACTCGGCGACAAAGGCAAGGCAGTAACTGATGCCGATTTAATTGCAATAACTTCAGCAGTAATGGGTCAAGTTATTGGCAAAGAAAAAATCGTTGATTTATGCGATATGGCAGTTATTACAGGTATTAAAGTAATTCCAACGGCTTCTGTACGTTTAACAATAGATGGCAAAGAATATGTCGCCTCAGAAACCGGCGTGGGCCCTGTTGATGCGGTGCTAAAAGCTATTCAAAAGCTAACTGGTAACATAGAAAAAATTAAATTAAGTGAATACCGCCTTGAAGCAATTACCGGTGGATCTAACGCTGTTGCTGAGGTAATTATCAAAGTTGAAGATGAAAAGGGTAACATATTCAGCGCTCGTGCCACACGTGAAGACATTGTTATGGCATCTGTTGAAGCGATGATAGACGGTATAAACAAATGTCTGCTAAAAAATCGCAACAAAGGCAAAAAACAATGAAAGTAACCTATCAGGGAGAAACTGGTGCCTACAGCGAAATGGCTGTTTACAAATTCTTCGGCAGCAAAGTCGAGCCCGTTCCTTGTAAAGACTTTCGTGATGTGTTTGAATCTGTAAAAAACGGCGAAGTGCCTAATGGTGTTGTGCCTATTGAAAATTCAATTGAGGGCAGTATAAATCAAAATTATGACCTCTTTACAACATATGACCTTAAAGTATCCGGAGAAGTTTCAGTCAAACTTGCACACGTTTTAATCACAAACCCGAAAACAAAGTTTGAAGACATAAAAACGGTCTACTCCCATCCTCAAGCTATAGGCCAATGTCGAAAATATCTTGAAAAACACAAATGGGAACTTGTCCCTGCGTATGATACTGCTGGTAGTGTTAAAATAATCAAAGAAAAACAACTTTTAGATGCAGCATCAATTGCCAGCGAAAAAGCAGCTGGCCTCTACGGTATGAAAATAGTTGATAGGGATATTGCTGATAACCCATCAAACTATACACGTTTTCTTGTCATTTCACATGAAGATACAGCGCCAACAGGAGATGACAAAACTAGTGTCATTTTCTCAGCTAAACACGCCCCTGGCTCACTTTATCATACTCTTGGCGAATTTGCATCAAGAAACATCAACCTAACCCGAATAGAATCTCGCCCAACAAAAACTACCGCTTGGCAATACAACTTTTACATAGACTTCGAAGGCCATAGAACAGAAAAACGTTGCGCAGAAGCAATACAAGCAATAAAAAAATATGTAACATTTGTAAAAATTTTAGGCTCTTACCCACGTGTCATATAGTTATAGCAACTGTTCTGTTCTATTCTGTTAATTCTTTTATTTTTTCACGCACATTTTTTGGCTTGATTAGATTACCACAATGTTTGCAGATTAAAAGTTTACCTTCATTTGGTATGTCATTCATATTGTTACATTTAGGACAGTTAAATGCTGATACTACTATACCGCTTTCTACAAACGCCTTTTTTAGGCCAGCAAAATCTTCTCCTTTAATCTGTATGATGGGTGTTCGAGACATGGCATCTTCAAAAACATCAATAGCACAGTTTTGACACAACTTTTTTCCCTCATATTCTGGGAATTCCCTTTGCTTACCAAAATAGGGTGAACCCATAACCATCCATTTAATGTAGCCCTTTCGTAATTGCATGTTCCAAAAAACCATCTTCTTTTCATTCCACAAGAGTTCATTTCCACATTTTGCACAGTTTTCCATAAACACCACATTTACCATTGGTTGGTTAGGTAGTAATTAGATATTTTGTTCTACTAACCAATTTTATGTATAAAACTTTGCATTACACGTACTTGTTAATTGTACTATTACTGAGACGTTACGCTGTTCATTCTTCGGTTGACTGAAGCATTCGGTACATTGTTTCATAACTTTTGTCATAGTCTTTGTCAACTTTGGCAAGGCTTGTTCGAAGACGTTCCAGTCTCGACATGATTCCAACAGTGTCCTTGTTTTTCATTAAATCCAACAATGTCTGAGCATTTTGAATAAATAGTCCTTCCATTTTACCCAAATCTGCAAATTTAGTCTGTACATTAGCAAAAAGATCAGGCGTTTCCTGAGCTGTTGCTTCAGCAAGAGTGAAGAGCATACGGTATGTGGTACCGGCGAGCTTTTTAGATTCTATAAAGCCTTCTTGTGCCAGTAATGTCTCACATGTAACTAGTCCTATGAAGTGGGGTAGCCCCAAAATAATAGACATGAGTTCATCATGTTTCTGAGGTGACATTATGAAAACATTAGCGCCTGCTCTCTCAAGCCACTGTTTATACTGTTTTGCTACGATTTCTTCTTGTACATTAGTTGGAGTTAGTACGTAGGCTTTGTGGTTTACACCGTTACTGCCGGGGCCAAAAACTGGGTGCGTACCTAAAACGGTTGCATCTTTGATGTATTGATGCATAACATTAACAGGATGTTCTTTGATAGAGCAAATATCCATTATTATTTGCCCTTTACGCGCAACAGGTGCGATTTTTTTGACTATATCTTCAAAAGAAGATATAGAAGTGCAGATAAGAACCCTATCAGCGTTTCGTACTGCATCTTGAAAATCTGCAGTCACTTCAATTTGTAACTCATTTTCGAGTTCAGCCAGTTTCTCAGCACTACGGGCTGCAAGAATTACAGTGTCACCTTTTCTTTTACAGAACTTTGCGAACCATATTCCCATCTTTCCCGCGCCAAGAATGGCTATCCTCATTCTATTGGACTACCTCACAGATTTTGTCTAGACCCACTTCTATTTCGTTATCCGGTGCGGTTAAGCTTATGCGGAAATACTCCTGATAGTCACCAAAACTTGTGCCTGGTGCTACTGCTACGCCGCTGTCAAGCAGATTAAGAGTGAACTTTTCTCCATCTAAACCATCACGTTTAGGGAACACGTAGAATGGGGCATCTGGTTGTGTGAATTTGAAGCCTGCAGCGTCTAGTTTTTTGCTTGCAAGATCCGCGCGTTGTTTGTATTTGGCTTTGATGTTCTCTGCAATTTGTTTATGCAGTTCTAAGCCTTTCATTGCTGCTTCTTGAATGAAGACTGGTACGTTGTTAAATGTGATCTGGTTTAATTTGGTTATTTGGTCGATGAACATTTTGTTTGCTACTATATAGCCGATGCGCCAACCCGTCATGGTGAATGTTTTGCTAAATCCGTTGGATAAAATATGTTTAGAGTCCGCGCCATAGTCAAGGATGCTTTTGGTTTTGTTAAAGGCGATTGCGCCATAAACTTCGTCGGAGAGTACAATTATGCCTTTTTTATTGGCGATTTCAACAATTTCATCAAGAGTTTCGTCATCCATAATGTTGCTTGTTGGATTGTTTGGGTTATTTAGGATGATCATTTTTGTTTTGCTGTCAATTAGGCTCTCAAGCTTGTCAAGGTCAACTTTCCAGCCTGTTTCCATTTCTGTTTTAAGAAGTTTAGTTTGCGCTCCTATGCTTTTAGCAATTAAATCATAAGCAGTCCAGTATGGTGTGGGTATGATTACATTGCCACCATTTTTCATGGTTAAAAACATCGTGCTGAAAATAGCCCATTTTGAACCAGGAGTTATGACAACATTTTCTGCTTTAACGCCATGTACTTCAGCAATTTTTTGGCGAAGTTTAAGCTCACCGTAAGCAGAAGAGTACTTAGTTTTACCTGCTTTCATGGAAGCATAGGCTGCTTCGACAATTTCAGGCGGTGTAGCCATGTCTGGGTCACCAAGATTCAATCGAATTATCTTTTTTCCTTCACTTTCTATTTTGAGTGCTTTCTCGTTTATTTCGTACAGCATAAAGAATGACTCTCCGTTAAGAGTTCCTTTTATTTTTGAATGTCACTGCACATATTAACTATTTCGCGGTAAAGGGCTTCAATTTTGGTAGGCTCTAACTGAAATTTTACAGAATCTTCTCTGACTTTATTGTAAACTTCTTGTTCTCTAATCTGATCCCATACAGGCAAACTCTGCTGCTTTTTGTATTCACCAATTTTTCGACAAACAGCAACACGATCACTTAAATCTTTTAAAATTTGTCTATCAATTTCGTCTATACGTTTACGTAATGCCTGAAGATCTTCCAACGTTATTACTCCTTTTTCTTCTTCTCCTTAAGTACTTTTGGAATGTACCCTGCCCGTATCAAATGATCAGTTAAAGTTACTGCGACAACCGCTTCAACTACTGGCACTGCCTTAGGCACAATACACGGGTCATGTCGGCCCTTTATAATTAACGTGGCATTTTCCATAGTTGAAAAATCAACAGTTTTTTGCTCCTTGCTAATTGATGGTGTAGGCTTAATTACTACTCTTAGTATGATTGGCATACCACTGCTTAAACCGCCTAATATGCCACCCGCATTATTTGTAACCACCCTAACTTTGCCATTTAACACAGTGTATTCATCATTATTTTGGGAACCAAGCATTTCAGCCGCAGCAAACCCTGCACCAAATTCTACGCCTTTCACCGCAGAAATTCCAAACAACGCCTTAGCTAACTCAGCGTCTAAGGTATCAAACAATGGTTCTCCTATACCTGCAGGCATATTCGTGGTAACGCACTCAATTATTCCACCTACACTGTCACTTGCGTTTTTAGCCGCAATAATGGCTTCTTCCATTTTTTTGGCGCAAATTAAATCTGGGCATCTTGTAGCTGCAATATCGCGGTTTCTACGCGTTTCAGCAAAACTGAATTTTTTCTCAGATCTAATTTTGCCTATTGAAGTTGTGTAGGCTAAAACGTCAATGTTGTATTGTTCCAAAAGTTTTTTGGCAATTGTTCCTGCCAATATAAGGGCAACTGTAACGCGCCCTGAGAATCTTCCACCCCCTCGGTAATCGTTAAAGTTACCGTAACGGATGTAAGCTGGATAATCAGAGTGGCTAGGTCTTGGTAAATTTCTGATTTGCTCATAATCACTGGTTTTTATTTCTTTGTTATCCACTATAACTGTGATAGGGGCACCTGTGGTTTTACCATTAAATACACCACTTAAAATTTTGGCAGTATCCTTTTCAACACGAGTTGAGACAATATCGGTTTGTGCTGGGATTCTCTGCGTAAGTTCTTCTTGGAAAGCCTCTTCAGAAAGTGGCAGCCCAGCTGGACAACCGTCAATGAGTATGCCAACGTTTTTGCCGTGGCTTTCTCCAAATGTGGTTATAACGAATTCTTTACCTAACGAGTTTCCTGCCAACAATTTCCGCTCCTATAATTGTTAAATCATTGTAGAAAGATGGATAAGACTTTCTTATACATTCAGCATTTTCAATGGTGGTTTCTCCATTTGCCATTAGGGCAGCAACGGTGCAGGCCATAGCTATTCGGTGGTCATTATGTGAATTTATGGTTGTACCGTGGAGTTTACAGGGCCCTTTGATGGTTAAACTTGACTCGTCAACACTAATTGAAGCGCCCATTTTTGTGAGCTCTTCTTGGATAGTGGTTAAGCGATCAGATTCTTTAAACTTTAACCGTTGAGCATTAAAAATTTTTGACTTCCCATTAGCATAGCAGGATAGTACTGTACATATTGGAACAAGATCAGGAATGTTCTTTGCATCAATATCAACAGCTTTCAATAAACCGTTTGTGCCTTGAATTTCTATGCTGTTTTCATGAATTTTTTCATTAACTCCCATTTCCTTAAGAATATCCAAAATCGCCTTGTCACCCTGTTGTGTTGTCTTGTAATTTAAATTATCTATTTTTACATTTGAGTTGGTTATGGCTGATGAGGCTAAAAGAAATGCTGCTGAGGAAAAGTCTCCTGGTACTTTGCAGTCAACTTGCCTGAAAGTTTGTCTGCCTGGGATGTGAATGTACTGATAGTCCTCACTTATTTGTACATCAATTTGATGCTGAGCAAGGACTTCCTGTGTCATTTTGACATAATTCTTGGATTCTAATGGAGTTGTAACTTGTATTTCAGTGTCTGATTTAGCCATTGGACAGGCAAATATTAAACCACTTATGAATTGACTGCTCACATCACCTGAAATGCTGGTTCTTCCACCAGCAATACCCCCCTTGCCTTCAACAGCTATAGCCTGTACATCACCAATTTGCTCAGGATAAGCATGTATGTCCAGCATTTTAAGACTTGACAATAAAGGATCAATTGGCCTACGCTCAAGTGACTTGGATAACAAAAATACTGAACTGCCCAACGTTAAAGCAGCAATGGGAATCATAAACCGTAGAGTTGCACCCGATTCACCTACATCTATTAAATCAACCGCAGCTTTTAACTCACTTGTACCCCTAACGACCCAACAATCATTGCTGTCATTATTCATTTGAGCACCAAAAGCTGTAATCGCTCGAAAAGTAGCCAAAGTATCCTCTGACACAAGCGGATCTATAACTCTGCCTACACCATCAGAAAGCGCGGCTGCTATAAGCATACGCTGAGTGTAAGACTTCGACGCAGGCGCAGCTAAAACGCCCTGCAGCTCACCTACTGGCTTAACAGTCACATTAACCATTACAAAAAACCTTCGCTTTTTCACGATTTAAACTTGTTTGTATAACTTCCCCATCAAAATTCTGCCAAACCGCCCTAACATGTTCCACACAATCCTTAGAAACAATCGCAGTAGTCGCAGGCCCCTTACCACACAAACCAGCAGCCCTTGCCCCAGCAACTAAGGCATCAGTAGCAACCTTAGTGTTAAACCCAAATGCCGTTGAATAACATTTACCATTCAATGTTAACGCCTCCCAGTGAAGTCCATTCAAAGCCATGTTGTATGCCGCCTCAACCTGCGATTTAATCACTGAAAGCTTGCTAGTATCAACATTTACAGTGTATACCTTCTTGGGTGGAACTTGAAACAAAATAACATAATCATCATCAGTCAAAGTTTCTTGTTTTACAAGTTTACAGTTTGAATTATCAGTTACTACCAAACCACCAAAATATGATGCACAAGCATCATCAAACGCACCTGTAATTGTAACTTTTGCCTCAAAAGCCGACAAAACCCCTAACCTGATAATTTCTAAATCCTCAAGAGACTCACCTAATGCACCTAATGTTGCAAGAACAACAGCGTTAGCAACTGTACTACTGCTCTTTAAACCTCTAGCAATGGGAATGTTACTCCACGTTTTAACATTCGCCCCAAACTCTTTTTCCAAATTAAAATGTTTAAGAACTACTGCAACAGTTTCCTGAATTAAAACAGGACTTTCTGTCTTATCAGATAAAATCTCTGTCTCAATAACTCGTGGCTCATCAGTTAATTTCACCTGCACTTTAGTATAAAGATCAACACCAAAAGCTGCCCCCTTCTTAGTAGCCATAGCATTAACAATTGTTGCCGCACCATGAGCTAATGCTGATGCTTCCCCGTACATACAATTTACCCTCCTACCATTTGCTCTAAAGCGGCTTTTCTCATAACTTGTACCGGCGCTTGCTGTCCTGTCCAAATTTCAAACGCTGCCGCACCTTGGTAAATTAACATCTCAACCCCACTTATCACTTTGATGCCTGCTGCTTGGGCATCCTTGGCAAGTTGGGTTTTGTATGGATTGTAAACTATATCCATAACTGTCAAATCAGACTTCAAAATATCTGACATAACTAAACTCTGATTTATGTTAGGGTTCATCCCTGCAGAAGTTGTATTCAGCAAAATGTCTGAATCACTGATTTTTTCTTTAACAACTTCTGATGAAAGCGACCCGACACTGATTTTTTTGCCAAATTTACGCTTTAATAATTCTGATAGTTTTTCTGCTTCTGAAACAGTGCGATTAAGAATAACAAGTTCGTCTGCTTCCTGAATTAACGCGTGAGCGATGGATCGTGCTGCTCCACCTGCCCCAAATATTAACACCCGTTTACCCTGCGGATCAGATCCGTTTTCTTTAAGCGCCCTAAAAGCCCCTATACCATCAGTACTATAACCTAACATTTTTCCATTTTTATGATGGATGGTGTTCACTGTATTTAGAAACTTTGCTGTATCATCTATCCAATCTAAATGCGCTATTACCGCTTCTTTATGAGGCATGGTAACATTCAAACCTAAAACGCCCAAAGCACGTATACCTGACAAAGCGTTAGCAACATCCGAAGGTTTCACTCTAAACGCTGTGTAAATAACATCTAAATTCAATGCGTAAAACGCAGCGTTTTGAATTACAGGACTTAACGAATGCTCTACTGGATCACCAATAACCGCACAAACACGCGTTCTTCCTGAAACAGTCACAGTCATTGCCTCAATAAAGAGTAGGCAGTCCTCATGTCATTTATGCTTATTTGTCCCGGTGCAGTCTCACGGCCCTGCTCTAAAGCGGCAAAAGTGAAAAACGCTCCAAAAACAGGTGAAAGCAACCTCGAAATTCTCCCCTGTTCACCCATACAAAAACACACTAACCGCATTTTAGCTGCATTTTCTGAAACAAAGTCAAGCGTGGTCAGGTTGTCTTGAATCTGTTTTGCTGTGCCAACTATTTTACAAACATCTGCACCGCTATCTATTTCTTTGTTTAAAATATCCCGTATCTCTTGACTGTTAAATGCACCATCGAATTTGTGGAAAGAAACAATAGTTTTAACACCCAACTTTTTCAAGTCAGTGATTTGTTTTTCTAATTTTGGTGTTGATAGGTCTAAATCAACATATTGGAAACCGTTTTTTGCGGCATGTAACATAGTTTTGTAGTGTTGAGTTTGTGTTCTAGCAAAACTGCCATTTTCATTTGACAATTTATTTGTGGCAATAAGCGGAATTTTAGTTGAAATTGACAGATCGCCAAGTTCTAGGTTTTCTCCCAACTCATCAAGACGAATTTCAATAAAGTCTGCTTTAACAGCTTCAGCTTTTTTAATTAAAGTTAATACTTCTTGACTATTTTTTGGTTTTATTGAAACACAAATATTTAGTGTCATTTTTCAATCACTGTTTCATTGGATACACTGATACCGAAGTGTCTGCCACCCTTTGCTGCAAGATGAACTATTACTTTATCATCTTGTTTAAGTTCGGTGACTGGTTTAGATCCTTTAGGAGTAACTACACGTATAGTTTCTGCGTTTTGCAGTATAGTTTTGATCGTTTTGTTTTCAACTTGTGCCTCAACGAGTACTAATGGTCTAATTTCAATTTTTATTCTGCCAATGTTTGCTTTACGTGTTTTGCCTTCACGGTTAACAATTACCACTTCGTCACCTGCCTTAAACTCTTGAAGATACCGCGTAGTATGTAAGTTACCTAAAGTGTACATAGATAAAGAACCTGCGTTAACCCTGAACGGTCGCGACGCAACATATGGATTCTCATTAACTTCCGCTTCTACTAAAAATAAGCCTGCACTTTGACTGCCAACAAGTACTCCCTCGTATTGAGTCATCATGTCACATGTATCAACACATACACGTGCACCGTTGCCAATTGGTTTAGTGGAAATGACTTTTGCAACAACCATTTCAAGTTTTAAAGTTTCAGGTTTAACAATTTCAACGATTTTCAACATTTCTTCGGGCTGAGAAAATTTAAGTAGCACGCCATCAGTACCCAATTCTAAGGTTTCAAGTGCAACTTTTGCTTCTTCAGCAGTGGTTACTTCAGCGATTAGTTTACTCTTTCCTTTAATGCGAGCAATAAGATTTTCTAATGGGATAATACGCCAGTTTGTAGTGCTGATTAATAGGTAACTTGCGCCTTTTTCCGCTGCTCTAACAATTAAATTTTCTGTTGACTTATCGGATATGCAAATTCTTAAAATTTTGTTTTGAACATCTAAATTTTCGAAATTTTCAATCGATGGTGACAAAATAACATATTCTTGTTCTGTTGCCAAAAAAGTGGCTTTGTCACCTTCAACTATAACATCGCTGTATTGATTGCCAAGATTAGCTGAGAAGTCATTTTTTCTGGCTTCTATCCAGAGTTCCTTCAAAATTTTTCACCAAGAATTTTCTGTGCTTGCTCTACTGCTGCACCTTTATGCACAATTGCTGAAAGTGCCTTAACAATCAACGCTTGATTATCACATTGGAACACATTACGTCCCATCGAAAGTCCAGCTGCTCCCGCTTTAAGCGCATCACTTGTGATTCGCAAAAGTTCTTCTATGGTTTTACATTTTGGTCCACCTGCAATGAGAACTGGAACTGGACAGCTTTCCGTAACTTGCTTAAACGATCCTATAGTTCCTGTGTAATTGGTTTTGATAATGTCTGCACCCAGCTCAGCACCAATTCGAGCTGCATGCGCCACAGCTTCAAGGGCATGCTCATTTGTGATTTTTGGCCCCCGAGGATACATCATGGCAAGAAGTGGTAAACCAAAACTGTCACATTCTTCAGCTACTTTTCCAAGGTTAGATAACATTTTATCCTCATCTTGAGCACCTACATTTACATGTATAGCAACTGCATCTGCACCGATACGTGAGGCTTCTTTTACGCTACAAACTTGGACTTTGCTGTTCACATTTGGATTAAGATTCGACATACCGTTAAGCATCACAATTAACCCTGTATCTATAGTATCAACAGTTTTCACAATGCCTTTGTGGACAAGAACTGCATCAACACCACCGTTAACAAGCTGTTCAATTGTCTGTTGCATATTAGTGATGCCTTGGATTGGACCAATGGTTACGCCGTGATCCATGGGAACAACTATTGTACGACTATCTCGTTGAAATATTTGTTTCATTCGCCTATTTTTACCTTGATTCAAGTATACCCATCTCCTAACGTGTTTTTAATGAAGCTTTAATAAGTTTTAGAGATCTTTCTTTTTCGCTCCAATCTACAAACAGCAAAATGCTTGAAGTAATGGTCAATATGCCTGAAATGTTGATGCCCGCATGTCTTAAATCTTCACTGATTTTTCCAATGATACCATGAGTTTCTTCAAGACCTACACCACTAGTTTGGATAAATGCAAGGTCTTTTTTGACTGCCATGGCAATTGTCTCTTTATTATCTACTGTAATTTGATGTATTTGATTGAAGAGCTCAACTATATTATTTACCTGATTTATGTAAAATATAATAGAATTTGTGTTCATCGACATGCCTAACAGTGTGGTATGCTGCCTAACTCTTTCAAACATTTCTGTTATAATCCTTATGTTATTTGAGGTGCCCTTCCCAATAACAGTTATTTCAGCCACAGGCGTTGAGCTGACTATTTCAGCATCAAGCTCCCACGCTATCGCATCTTTAATTATAGTGCCTGACTTGTTTAAATCATCATGTTTATTGCTCATAACTTTCGCATCGATGTTCTTTGGTTTATACTTAAGTGCTTTACTATGAATGAATTTAGCACCCGAATCAGCCAAACCTACAAGGGTGTTAACATTTATCTCTGACAAAAGTTTTGGATTTTGAATAATTTTAGGGTCACTTGACATTATACCCTCAGCATCAGTAACAAGTACAATCTGATCCGCATCTATACCTTCACCTATAATAAACGCGGTGGTGTCACTTCCTCCTCTGCCAAGAGTGGTGATTTTACCATCTTTAGTTTTACCCACGAAACCTGCAATTACAGGTATTATACCTTTCTCAATAAGTGGCAGAACACAACTCTTGATGTTTTTGTTGCATTCCTTAATATTCGGATTCGCGTTCTGGAAGGAATCATCAGTTACTATCGGCCACTTATCTTCCATAGGATCAAAATAACAGGCATCAACACCGTTATTGCGTAGTGCAGCTGCAAAAATACGTACACTTGTACGTTCACCCATGGAGAGAATATCATCTAATTCATGTTTAGCTAGTTTTCCCTCTGAAGCGTTTTTAGCTGTAGCCATAAGTATATCAGTGGTTTTACCCATGGCTGAAACGACAACTGCAATTTTGGTGCCACGTTTAGCTTCTGAAACAACTGCCATCACAGCTTTCAGTAGTTTTTCAGGATTTGCAAGGCTCGAACCGCCAAATTTAACCACGATTTTTTTGACAAATTTTACATTTACCATAATTCTTCACTCACTACGCCCAGAACACCTTAAATCTAAGTAGTTCTGGGCTAATTATAAAAATGATGATAGAACCAGCCTTCGAAGTTACAGCTATGCGTTTCTTCTGTGTTAATATCTAGAGCTGCCATTTCCTTCGAACCCTAAAAATTGGTTATAGCCAAAAAATATAAGCGTTTCGGAAACAGACCTCGAATTGGACTATGTTTGATTTAATAATTAGGAGAGTGTTTATATTGGAATGAGGGCGTAGTGTTTTTGGGATTGTTTTGTGATTTGTCCAAAATGTAAGAAAAAAAGATAATTCAGTAAAAAATGGTCATCATCACGGTAAACAACGTTACAAATGTAGAGAATGTTGCTGTCAGTTTACTTAAGAACAACCACGCGGTAAAAACATCAAGACTAAACACTGGCCATTCT
>JAITCR010000165.1 GCA_031282985.1 Nitrososphaerota archaeon
GTGTATGAAAAGATTCTTGGAGTTGACAAGGTCATAGTTGGTAAGAGAAATACGCAAAAGATTGAGCGTAAGCATTTGTCGTTACGTACTTGGGTGAAGCGGTTGGCAAGAAAAACCATATGCTTCTCAAAATCCCTTCAGATGCACAAAACAGTCGTTGGGCTGTGTATAAACGTGAAAATCTTCAAACGACCACTAACAACATAAACTAATGCCGAACACTACCGATGCACGCGGCTTTTTGCAGACTTTCACCTTTAGGCATCAACCTGTACATCCTTTTGCCTGTACATCAGAATAACTTTTCGAAAAACTACCCTGCGGGTTACAACAAATACTACAATACAGTTCAAAAATTAACCTATTCCACTATAACAACATCTGTGCTCATGTTGAGTACTCGTGCAATGTCGCGTACTCCTGGACCATTTATGGCCATTTCCAGAATGCGAAATTTCGCTCTCGGCTCGCAGGTACGATATTTGTAGTCAAGTTGAAATATTGAGCGTGAACATTCTTCATTATGATAAGCATATCGTTGCGCTCCATTGGGATGTTTTCCAAATTTCACAACTTTTACACTTCCACAATACGGACACTTTACAAACAACAACACCACTCATACTCACTATCAATCCACATAACCACAAACTATTTCAACATATCCACAACCAATCTTGAGCACTATCCGTGTGTTTAGGGTTCTTTTGGGGTTTCCTGCTCTCTGGTGTATTGTTTGTTTTTGGTTTCTTTGGTATATTTGGCCGCAGAGGTCTAGTATTAGTTCGTTTTGAAGGTTTATTATTTGCTGTTTTGAGGATTTCTTTTGGGAAGTTTAGTTTTTCTATTTCTTGGGAGATATTGGCAAGGTTTAAATCTCCTTGTATTTCTATTTGTGCTTGGACTGAAATCATTGAGTTTCATTCCTATGTTTTCTTGAGCGATAACATAGAATGAACTCAACTCAGTCCAAAAAAAAGTTAATCGATTAGCAAACATCACCCAGTTTTTAAGAATGTGTTGTATCCGCTTTTTTTGTATGTTTTTTGTATATTTTTTGTTTTAATGATTTTATAGCGCGATAGTGTTTTTCAGGGAGTCCGCCGATTATTATGAAACAAAGGGCTACGCCTATTAGTAGGCCCAATAGGTGGTATGGCATGTTTAGGAGTTGATTAGCTATTAAAAATGCTGCTAAGACAAGCATGCCGCCTTTGGTTTCTTTTTTCATAATAATCTCATGTATTCAGATATGTTACAGCTCATATAAATTTTGTCACATAATTTTTTTAAAAAGCTGGAGCATCATTATTTGATTAAAGAAAGAATTTTAGGAGAGAGTGAGGTTTCCTGCGATGCGTAGTTTTGCGCCTTCCAGATACATAAGTACTACTCTATCGCCTGTTCGGTAAGCGAGGGGTTTGTCTAGCGTTAGAGTTGCTGTTGTTTTTCTAAAGTCTGCTCCTTCGGAAACTGTTTCTATTTTTGCTGTGAGGAACTGTGTCCAGTGTCCAACATGCATAACCATACCCTGTTTAAGTGGAGAAGGCCAATACTTTACCAGTTGCACTTCACATTTCAATGTACTGTCCGTTTTAACATTGGGGTCGTTGGTTAA
This sequence comes from Nitrososphaerota archaeon, assembly GCA_031282985.1. Taxonomy (GTDB): domain Archaea; phylum Thermoproteota; class Bathyarchaeia; order Bathyarchaeales; family Bathycorpusculaceae; genus Bathycorpusculum. The sequence goes on from JAITCR010000165.1 coordinate 1,619, forward strand.
AATTGTGCCCCTGTCAAGACTTTCAACATCTATACCTTTTAAGGCTAAACCAACACGGTCACCCTCGCCAGAGAGGTCATGTTCCTCATCATGCTTCTGTATTGAACGAATTTGAGCAGTTTTCCCAACTGGTAGCACATTTAGGCTTGCATGTTTTTGAATAAACCCATTAGCTACAACACCCAATACTACAACACCAACGCCTTTAACGTTAAAAGCGTGATCAACAGGCACTATTCCAACAGCTTGTTGTCCTGTAGCTAATTGAAGAGTTGCTTGTTTTGCTGCCTCTACAAGTAATTGTTCTCGAAGCTGTATGGGATCATCGTTTACTATTTCAAACTTTTCAAGGCTCGTTCCTTTAATTAAGGGAAAAATTTTTTCTTTAGATATATAGTTACGCAGTATAAAATAGCCGTTTTCTATACCGGCAACTTGTAGCATAACAAGACATTCACCTAATGTTGGGTTTACTTCATCAACAACTATAACAGCTTTTGTTGCCAATGAAACTGCATAGTATAATGGAGCAAGTCGTTCAGGGTAACGTGAAGGTTCAATAAAAGTTATTGTATTCGCATCTTTTTTTAAATTGTAAAATGTGATGTCTGTTGAAGTTCCTTTTTTGCCAAGATTACCTGCATAACCAATACTGCCTAAAACAGCCACCGTAAGATTTCCCATAGGCATACCCTTTTTACGTTACGAATGAAGAATACTCAAAGATAAGGGTTACCAACAATTATTGTTTGTTTTCTATATCGCGACAAATTATTTGAAACTATACTACAAATCTAATTATTGTTCAGCAAAAACGCATTCTTACTCAAAACAAACAACGTGTATTTACACAAGTAGTATCCACACAATTTTTGTTACGAAAAATAGAAGAAAAGACAGGTTGTTTATTTTGGAGTTTTGTGGGAATGATTTGATTAGATTTTTTTGTACCTGATGTTTTTACATTAGACTTCTTGCGAAACTAAAATAAGTCGTTATGTTGTTTGTTTTGATTTACAGGTGATCGTGAAAAGTTTGAAACTTTGGTTGGTTATTGTGATGAAAAGTTTCGCCGGATAACAGGTGTTAAACGTGTTACTTTTGAAAAAATGCCGGAAATATTGCGTCACGAGTTTGCCATTAAGCATACTAATGACGGCAGAAAACCAAAGTTACCAATAGAGAAGCAGTTACTTGCAACTTTAGAGTACATTCGCAAGTAT
>JAITCR010000174.1 GCA_031282985.1 Nitrososphaerota archaeon
TGGCAAGGCTTATATCGCCTTGTATTTCTATTTGTGCTTGGACTGTGATTACTTGGGTTTCATTCCTATGTTTTCTTGGTCGATAACATAGAATGAACTCAACTCAGTCCAAAAAAAAAGTTAACCGATTAGCAGACAGCACCAAAATTTTTAAATTTTCAAAAGAAGTTGTTTTTAAACTGTTTTAATGTGATTAGCGGAATTTAGTAGCGAGTATGGTTTTTGTGTTTTAGTATTTTGCCGTTTTTGTCGATTTCGTTTGTGCGTATGCGTGTGGTGGATATGGGTTTTTTGTTTTCTGCGGGTACTAAAGTGATTTTTACTATATTTAAGGGCGGTAGTCCAGTTTCGACACGTTTTTTGTTGATTATTTCGCCTATTTTTGCAGTTTCTTGGCTGACTATTAGAGCATCTATGCTGTCTTTGTTTAGAGTTAACCCGTATGAGTTATTTAGTGGAGAGATTTCGAAATGTTTTTTGAATCCAGATTTCTCTAAGAAAAGGGTCAATTCTGTGAATCGTTCAATATAAGGTGCAGTTTTGTGGGGTTTATTCATTTTTGCAACGAATTCGTCACTTGTTAACCCTATGAGCACGTATTCACCGACTTGGAATGCTTTACTAAGCAGTGCTTTATGCCCTTTATGTAACTCGTCAAAGGTTCCGCCAACTGCAACTTTTCTAAATGGTTTCTTCTTTGTTTCCAATTAATCGGGCACCTTGGAAGTCTATTTTACAGACTAACACTTGTTTTTCTGGCAGAACTTGCTTAAAAGCTTCTACAACAGAAGACACGTTTTCTTTCAAAACTACAGCGTGTACCGCTTCACCAATCATATTTTGAGTGGCACCAATTGCCCCTGCCCTCACAGCTAAATCTACAAGCTCACGCACCCTATTTGATGCAAACCCAGCTTTTTGGGCAAATGTCCAACAATTTAACAAAAAAGTTTCTAAACAGGGATCCTCTAAAATTTTTGTCATAGCCTGTTTACCGCAACGATTAATTGCGAGTTTATGTTCAGCAGAAGATAGAAGTGTTTTAGAAATTTTTTTGTTATAAAAACCAGCTACAATAACATAGTCAGGGTTTATGGGTATACGATCAATTTTACACACGCCAGGCGAACCAGGTTCAGTTACAAGAATTAAACCACCACCATCTGTTAATGAGCTAACGGTGCCTAAGCCTGTTTGAAGATAAATTTCAGCTAAATGTGCAATTTCTCCAACCTGATTATAAGTTAGAGGTAAATTCAAAGCTTCCCTGAGGGCCAAACCAGTAGTTAATGCTCCACCGGCACTAGTCCCAAAACCCATACTTATAGGAACATCAATTTGATGCTCCACGCTAACAGCATATTTTTTAGCAACTTTGTTAAGCAATGTTTGTGTTACGTTTTTGGTTACTTTTGCCTCTGTGGCAGACTGGTTGTTTATAGTAACTTGGACGCTGTTCTCAGAAGCATCTTCTAGTATGACTTTTGTGTGAACACCTAATTTGAGCCCAAATCCGCCACCCCTTGCGCCCATGTATTGCAAATCAGTTATTGCGGTACCGTCTGGGTTGGTGTTAAAAATTTCAAATATACTAGAGATGGCCCCAGGTGCAAATGCTTTAACTATCTTTTTGGGCAATTGTCCCGCCGCCTTGCGAAGTTTTACTTTTGTACTGTAATGCTGGAAATGCTTCTCGGACAACTTTAATTATAGGAGGTCCAACTAGCAGAATGAAAGGAATTTCTGTAGCTATAAGCCAAACAAAAAGAGGCAAAACACCAATAGCCGCCATAGCAGGTAATTCTTTTGTAAATAATGGACTTACAGCCCATACTGTTACAGAAAGCAAAAAACAACCAGCAATCTGCCCAACTACAGCACCTATTGCGTAACTTCGCCACTCCTTCCAACGGATAGAAACCACAGCAATAACAACTAAACTTACAACTATGGTTAATGCAGAGATAAATAAGAATACGCCAGACGATATGCCACCAGTAACAACTGCAACATCAGAAGGAAAAACAATTGAAAAAATTGAAAAAACCAACAATCCAACAGCTGCCAGAGACACACATGTAAGTACTTGTTTTAAACTAATGCTTTTAGTATATAGATAACCAATCAGGAAGAACAAAACAAAATTTGGTGGAACACCAGCCACTAAACTTAACGGTGCATTCCCGTGTACAAGCATATCTCGCAGAAATATGCCGATTGCACCACTTATACCACCAACCCATGGACCATAAAGAGCAGCAAAAACGGCGGGAATGACAACCGCTGGAAGAAAACCTATTCCATAAAAAGAAATGAACCCTGTTAAATAGCCAACTACTGCATAAAGTGCGGAGCAAATGGCTATTACCGTAATATCTCGTGAAGTAAGGTTGATTTTCAATAGTCATCCTCTTTAAGCTGTTGTTTAACTTTCAAAAGTTGTAATCCAAATAAGTATTTTGGTTATAATGTTTAAACATGTTTAAACAACACACCCAAAAAAACAACAAAGACAGACAAAAATTCAAAGTTAAAAAGAGAAAAGAAGACCGTTGAAACTTGACAACAGCAAAAGATTAAACAGTTACTTTTTGTGACGTTTTATACGATCTTGACGTTGGGTCTTCTTACGCCAATCCTTCTTACGCTGAGTTTGCATCGTAAAACGTTCTTGTCTAGGCACATCAAGTTTACGAAAAGGTGCCACTTCACGATAGAAAACGGCATAATCCATTTTGTTATCTTTTAAATCCAAAATAAACTGATTTAGTTCCGCTTTAGTTTCACCATCACTAGTTCTATCGAATGCTTCGGCATACACAGAGTATGCAGCGTGGAATTGAAAATTTTCTAGGTTATCGATTTCGAGCTTTTCGAGAGTTTGTGTGTTTTTCTCGTAAGGTTGTTCAGTCATTCTATTTTCCCAAGTATTTGCATTAACCATGTTGCTTTACCCTCTTTTATAGGTGTGCCTATAAAAAACAAGTTAACACATCCAAACATACTCTAATAGACAAAATAACAAGCAGATTATCAAAGAAAATGTCTAAACAAGCGTATCTATCTGCAAAAACAGGCAACAACAGCGAGGCGTTTAGCGTTTAACACATTGCCCCAATGTAGCATCAAAATGGTTTTCTTTACCATAGTTACAATGCTTACAATCATTACTATCATCTTGTCCAAAAGGACAACCTTTCAAATCAACCATGACTTTTCACTAAAACATAAACATAGTCCAGAATATAAAAACTATTACATAATAGCCATCATTATGTCGTTATAAAAAATGATATGTAAGTAGTAGCCCAGAAGAGATTCGAACTCTTGTCAAGGGCTCCAGAGGCCCCTATGCTTGGCCACTACACCACTGGGCTTTATTTAGAAAGTTAGTTAAATTTCTACATTATAACCTTACCGTTTTAATTAAGCCCCAAAACCATGTATATGTACAACAATGAAGACGTTTTTGGAGTAAAAAGAGTGAAGTGATTTAGTGTCGTTTTTTTAGAATTAGAAGTATTATTGCTATAATTAGTGCAGTTGTTAGTGCGCCTATGAGGATGTATATATATGGGGGTATTTGGGTTATTGTTGTTGGCGGAGGGTTTGTTGGGGTTGTTTGTGTGTTTAGGTCAAAGGTTAATGTTTGACTTGTTATGGGTGGGTTTGTTTGGTATGTCGCAGTGGCAGTGTATGTGCCGTCTATGTTTGGAGTGTATGTGTAGGTGTATGTGCCGTCGGGTTTTGTTGTGATTGTAAATGTTTGTGTATCTTGGTTAGGGTTAATGATTGTAAGTATTATGTCAACTTTTGGCAGTACCGGTAAGAGTTTTCCTGAAAAGATTATAGATTCGCCTGTCCTAAGTTGTGTTTTGTCAGTTTGCAGTGTAATAGTCATTGTATCTGTGTTGTATTCACTTAAACAGTAGAGGTTCCAATCGTTACTGCCAATGTATAGTTTACCGTCGTATGGTGTTGGTGAGGACCAGCTTGCAGAGGGCAAAATGTATCTATCCAGTTTTTCACCTGTTATAGCGTTGAATATAAAGATGTTGCGTTCGCTTGTTACAAGGTAAATTTTGTTGCCTGCATAAGAGGGGGAAACATAGTATTCATCGCTTGTGAAGGTGTTCCAAATTTTTTTACCTGTTGAAGCATTTAAACATGTTATGTCGAATTTGTCAACAATGAACACTTTATCATCTACATAAATAGGGGAAGAAACTATGAATTCGTTAGCTGCAGGGTTTGTAAAGGTCCAAACTACATTTCCATTCTGGGCATCTAAACAATAATAAGTTCTAAGGTTAGTAGAAACAAATACTTTTCCGTCAGCCACTGTTGGGGTGCCTATCATATCATAGCCACCAGTGAATTGATATTCATACGGCAAATTTTGTTTCCATATTAAAACACCATCGGCAGCATTAATTTTGTATATTGTTCCAGAATTAAGAGTCTCTGAAGTAACATACACAGCACCACCAGAAACTGTTGGAGAAGATTTTATCCAGCCACCTGTTTGATATTTCCAAAGTATAGTACCGTCAACAAAATTGATTGCATAGAGGTTGCCATCTAGGGAGCCTATGTAGACTGCGTTATCAACTATTGCAGGGGAAGATCTTATCATAACTGCCGCACCATAAGTTACCGGTTGATTTCCATTGACAAATGTTTTCCATAACATTTTACCAGTGTAAGCATCAAGGCAATATACGTAACCATCTTCTGCACCTGTTACAGCTTTACCATTAACAACCGCAACAGAAGACTCTACAGTGTTATTAGTTGTAAAATTCCAAAGTTTATTACCATGTTTAGCGTCAACAGCATATATGTTATGGTCCTGCGAGCCAAAGTAAACAATGCCATTAACAATGCTAGGTGAGGACATGACTGCGCCGCCTGTTGGAAAACTCCAAACTAAACTCAGATTTGCAGGGCCTCGCTCGCCAATTGAAGACCGCCCATAGTCATGACGAAACATGTTCCATGAACCCGTTTCAGGTTCAGTTTTACTTGAAGCAATTGCCCAAATGTGACCCATCAAATCATATTCATCACCTGAAGTAGAATCTACAGCCTCAGTTACTTCCCCCGGAATAAGATACAAGTAACCATAGGCTATTGCAACAGATTCTCTTGGCGCATAAGCCTCAATAGGTAAAGTCCAAATAGCCTCACCTGTGAAAGCGTCTAAACAAGCAAACTCTGAAGAACCATATTCATCACCATAACTAGCATTTTGACCGGAAGTAACGTATAATTTACCGTCCGCAACAGTTGGCATACCTGGAAAAATCATCGTCCCCGGACCTTTATAACGCCAAACTAACTCACCTGTCGCTATATTGATAGCGTAAATATAACCATCTTTATTTGGTGAATAAACCATACCATACCCAATTGCCGTTCCACAACAGAAATAACCAGAGGTTTCGGCAGCATAGGTCCATAAAATTTTGCCAGTATCAGCATCAAAGCAATATATCGTATTATCATCAGTACCACCGCGAATAAATTTACCATCAACATATGAACCAAAGAAAATCATTGCAGACTTGGTAAAAGTAGTCCACAAAACCTTACCCGTTTTAGCATCAATAGCTATCTGCTGATTCTGAAAAGACCCAGGAAAAATTTTACCCCCACCATACGTTACACCTGAACCAACTCTACCACCACCAGGAACATAAGTACTCCAAACCAAAATTGGAGGCCTTGATAAATCAGAAAAATCCCATGCCTGCACAAAAGCATCCACTTTTAAATAAAACATTTTCTCCTCAAAAACATACACATTAGAATTAAAATTACCAGTATCAGCACAAAAATTGTTGCTAACCCAAAGTATATTCCCCGTCACAGTTTCAATACAAGTACTCTCCACTAACATACAAGTATCATCCAACTTGTATGCCACAGGCCAAGTACCATTCATCACAATGTTTTTTTCCCAAACAATAACACCTGTATCATACTCAAGCGCAATTATCGATTCATATGTTGTAGCAAAAACAAAACCATCAAACGCTGCAAGATAACTATGCAAATTAGGAATATTAGCCGCCCAAGTAACCTCAGAAGTTGAAGGAGCAGGACCTGGCGAAAAACGTGTAAAAGAAGAGTCCCCATTAAATTGCGGCCATTCAAATTTGAGCAAAACATCTGAAATACCCGCTGTCACACTATTTTGTGTGACAATTAACATAGTGAAACTTGATAATACAAGAATCATTATAACTATGAAAGCTAAGATTATTTTTGATAACTCCATGTTTTTCCCTCTACAATATTCTCTTAACTTGGTGTGAAGCACCAATGCATATCCATAAATATCTAGTTACGCTCAAGCTATTTACCTTTCGGAAAACATTCAAACAAAAAGAAAAAATCTAAAGACAACAATTTTCCCAAAGTTAACACAACTCTACAAAAACCCACAATATCCGCACCACAAATAGTTTTAACGGGGGCAATATCTTAAGCAGAACTAGAACTCAAACAACCATCAATTACATCATGGATATATAATCAAGCAGGTTTAATAATCATAGTGTATTCCTAATTTTGATTGGAGTTGTTATCAGAATGGGCGCAATACAAGAAGTCTTTAGCTTTATAACTTCAGGGAGTATAGCTGGTTTACCACCACTTGTAATAATGATTATCCCATTTATCATAGGTATAATTGTAGGGTATCTTGTCCGTAAAGTTTTAAAAATTGCTATCATCGCAGCAATAATATTAATTATTGTTAGCTATTTTGGCTTTTTTGGTTTAAGCCTTAGTACCTTGAAAACTGCTGCAACAACATATGGCCCAATGGTTGTCCAATATGGCGCATTAATTATAGGTGTGTTACCAATAGGCCTAGGATTTATAATAGGTTTAGTCATTGGTTTCATACTTTCTTAAACCTACAGACAAATGCACTGTAAACATATTTACACCCATAAACATGCGTGGTATAGTGTATGATGCTTCGAAGTGATCAAATGCAGGAAAAAGCAAATGCTTTCGACAAGGCAGGCTTAATTAAACATGAAGTTGATAGAGCATTTGTTAATCTAAAAGAGTTTAGACAAAAGTTTCCTTTTGTTGAAAATTTGCGTGAAATAGAATTATTAAATCCTGATAGATTATTTAGGATAAATCCAGATTGTGTTGGCGAATTTTTCCAAGTCTTAGAAGGCGTTTTTAAACTGTTAGGATACCCAACGTTTGGCAATACTAATGTCTACCGTAATGCTCGTCTGCAAATAAATGATTTTAAACTTTTGCTTCGTACAGCAGTTGATAATCGAAAAACATTGACTCAGAAAGTTGATGCTAAATGGGAAAGAATTAACGGTATAGGACAAGATAAAGCCTTTGCTATAGGGATTATTTACAGTTTTAACTATGAAAACAAAACAGTTTTGCCAATTTTTAATATCCAACATTTACGTTACTTTACCAACTGTATAGCTGACGCGTTAGGTGAATCAGCAAAATATTTCTCGTTAGGACAAGAATATGAGCACTTCACTTTAGAGCTTTTGAAAAACAAAAACAGTTTACCCATAACACGTAGCTGGGATAACTTGTACTTTACACGTTTTCTATACGAGTCTTATCCGCCGTCTAATAACGAACAAACCCAAATAGGAACAGACATAGCAGTAGAGAAAAAACTGGTAAACCAAGTAACCGATGAGCAACTTGACATGCAAGGCTTTGTGAAACTTCTCGGCGAACTGCAGAAGCAACATAAAATTACTGGAGAAGAATTCAGAGAAAAACGCGCCGTTTGGATGCAGCTAAAACCAAATGACCGCGAATTACTTGTAATACGATTAAAACAGCTTCTAAGCAATGAAGCAAAAGTTGGTAACACACCGAAAAGTCAACCGTTAACAAAACGTAAACTATAAAGTAGTTTCAAAAATTCTTTGACATTAACGACTCAAGTTTATTCAAACTGGGAAAAATCATAACAAATACAGGAGAGGTTATTTTATGTTTGAAAAATGTGTTTTCATAAGGCATTGGAAAACTATATACACAGACTGGTAAAGTTGTTAGGATGGCTTTATGTATAGATGAGTTTTGTTTCAAGAGAGGGTGAAACTTGTACGTTTCAGATATTGTTTACCAGTGATGTCCATGGCTCTTTTAGGGATTATAATTATTCCTTGGATAGGGGGAACGTAACAGGTTTTTCAAAAATAGCCTCGTTGATGCGGCGTGAAAAGGAAACTTTTGATGGTGTGACTTTTGTTGTTGATATAGGGGATATCATACAGGGGAATGGTACAAATGTGTTTATTAAAAGTAACAAGTTTAAACCGTATCCTTTGTTAGCGGTTTATGACATTTTTGGGTATGATATGGTATCTATTGGGAATCATGAATTCAATTATAGCATACCTGCATTGTTTAAAGCGTTTGAGGGGTATAGGGGTGAAAAGTTGTGTGGTAACGTGTTTAACAGCCAAGGCCGTTTGCTTGAGGGGTTTAAGGCTTATACGGTAAAAGTGTTAAAGAATGGTTTGCGGGTGGCGTTTATTGGCATGGTATCACCTAATGTGGATATGTGGGATAGGGCTAATTTTGAGGATGGCAAGTATATAGCGGTTGGTGCGGCTGAGGCGGCGCGTAAAGTTATAGGTTATTTGAAAAGTGAGGATTTGGCAGATGTTTTTGTTTTTCTAGGTCATATGCACATTGATAATGAGTTAGGTCGGGCAGGTTCGGGTGCTAATGATGTTGTTAGGTTGAATCCAGAGATTGATGTGTTTTTGGGAGCACATTTTCATCTTGCCATAGGGGGCAGAAGGGAACAACGGGTATTAAATGGTTCAGTCAAGTTTGTTGAAAATAAATCGTCAGCTGCTACGTTTGGTAAAGTTCTTGTGACAGCGACATATGAGCAGGGGAGGTGGCGTGTCAAGAATAGAATTGGTACATATGAGGAGTCTGATGTAAAAACAGACATCATTAACGCTGTAGAGGACGTGGCGCTGATTGTTGCAGACCCGACTATTGAGATGGCGCACCAATATGTTATGGCATACATGCGGACTGTTGTAGGCTATCTAAAAGGTGGACCTTTAGTGTCACCACCTGAAATAAAGGGGACTCATGAGATTATATTAAAACCAACAGCATACATACAGTTGCTTACAGATATTATAATTAAATACGCAAACGTTGATGTTGCAGCTGTTGCTGTAAATGATTATTCTGTCAACTGTACAGAAGGCCCTATAACTTTAGGTAAAATTTCACAAATATACACATATGATAATGATTCTATATACACCCTAAAAATGACAGGCAAACAACTATTACAATGGATAGAATGGTCATATTCATTCTTCGGCCAAACTATAAATGGTGTTTCTGATTTAACAGGCCCAGCTGTAAACCTTGAAAGCGACTTGACAATTCCATATGGCACAAAAAAAGTGTATTTACACGACAAATTCGGCGGGATAGAATATGAAGTTGACCTTACAAAAAAAGTTGGAAACAGAATAAAAATATTAAAAATAAACAAGGACTCTACTGCTTTTAACGTTAACAGGCCGTATAAAGTGGCAACTTCAAGCTACAGAGCCGCAACTAATCTGCTAATAAACACACAAGACGGCGTTTTCAAAGATAATAGTCCATGCGCAGAACTTATTGAAAAAAACGTTAAATCACCCAAAAATCACATTAAAATAATAGACTGGGTTGCAGAATACATTCAAGAACAAACAGATAAAATAGTCACCAACAAATACATGCCAAATTGGAAATTTACTAATTTAAATTGGGATGAAGAACTCCGCACAAAAACTATCAAAAAAATCAATAAAAGAAACATCCCCTACGATCACAGGGGCACCATTAAAAAAAGCGATTTATAACTTAGAACCTGTCCTCAACATTTTTAAAAAAAATATTTGTTGAAAAGAGAAAATAACGTTATATCTCATTTTTAATTGTGTTTTATGCAATGTTAATGATACTAAATTATATGTATCATCACAATTAATGTTAAACAGGACAAACAAAACATATTTTGTAAATAAACAACATAAAAAGAAAAAATATTACAAAATAACCGTGACTATTGAAGAATATAGGCCATTACAACATAAACAATTGCGTTATTCAGCAATTATTATTGAGGACATGTTCTAACTTTTCTATGCAGCCTCCGGAAACCTCTTAACTATCAAGGGCATAATAGACGTTAGTCTTTATTATTTTTGTACACGACAAACGCATGAAGCAAAATAGGCGCAATATTTATAGCGTTGAAGTTTAACACGCTGGCAAAAATGTACTGTTTTACGATAAAGATCAAGTAATTAGAACAAAAATGGGTTGAAAAGCGTCAAATTTTTGTCTTTTGTCTAAAATGGGACAGCTCATGCGTTTGTCGTGTATTTTTGTATTCTCAAACTGAACAAATGCGCTACCAAATGGTCAAATTAGGTGTATAAAAACACAAAAACTACACAGCTACACCAATAAAACTGTCAAGATAATAATTAAGACTAACGTCTAATGTGTAGTAAAGGCATAGTAGGGGAATTTGTATGGGGCAGCTGTTGTATTTATTTTGTTTTTATCGGTTTGAAGCGTAAAACGTGAGTTTTCGGGTGCCTCTAAAAACACAAATTATCAAAACTCAACTCTACAGATAAACACCAATTAGATAGTTATTTTAAATGGCGGGCCCGACGGGAATTGAACCCGCGACCTAAGGATTAAGAGTCCTCCGCTCTAGCCTGACTGAGCCACGGGCCCACCTGTTGCAGTTCAAAAAGTGTTTCATTGAATAATATAGAGCTTACGGTTTTAATAATTAAAGACGTAACTTGTAGACAAATAACACATCACTCTAACAGCTCGTATATTATAACCTAAAATTCTGGGTCATGTCATAAAGTATTTTAGGGTGTAATTGTCTGTTTGTGGTCAATCAGGTCAGCATTTGTATGGTGACAAAGGTTGTAAAGGTGGGGTGTCCTTTTTGTGGTAGCAATAAAATATCAAAAAATGGACACAACAAAACAGGAAAACAGATGTATAATTGCAATAACACCCAGTGCAATCATCGCAACTTTATAGAACAATACACACAAAGCCTACCTGCCAGAAGTCCGCAATC
>JAITCR010000197.1 GCA_031282985.1 Nitrososphaerota archaeon
CGCGGTAAAAACATCAAGACTAAACACTGGGCCATTCTACTATATGTTAACGGGTTATCTTTTCGGGCTATCGCAAAACTTGTGAGTTTCACATAAAGCTGTATATGATTGGGTGAGAGCCTTTAGTCTTGCAACCTATGAAAAACCCAACCCCATGGTGAGATTGTGGTCGAGATTGATGAGTTGTGGCATTTTTTAAAGTTTAAAAAAACAAGTTTTGGATCTGGAAAGCCTGCTGTCGTACCACAAGCAACTCATTAACTGGGGATGCGGAAACTGATATAGTAAAATCTTAAAGCTGATGTTGGTTTGTCTTAGAAAGTTTAATGCAGCGGTATTTTTGCTGATAGTTGGGAGGCTTATGCTGAACTTATTCTGTCTGAGTTTTTGGTGCGGACTAAAGCGCAGACTTATGGTGTTGAGTGGGATAATTTTAGGCAGAGGTTATTGGTTTGGTCGTTTTCGTAGAAAGATATGTATTGTTTCGTGTTGTAAGCAATTGGTCGATCTTACCCTGTCGTTATTTGCTCGCTTCAGAGTAAACGGAACACCCGACATGATTGCATCATTCTTAACTTAACACTCTCAATTATTAAATGTTGTAATCACTTTAAAATAGGATTTTATTGAATAGTGAAACTTGAATGAAACGAGACATAACGATAGGTACTTAATTCTTTGAAGGTTCTTTTCTTTTTTGTTTTTCGTTATCCATCGCGTTTATTTCGGCCATCATTACAACATCTCTGACCGTTGTAGACTTAATTGTTGCTTTAAGCACCAGTTTCTCTCTCCAACCACATTCACCGCACTCATATTTAGGCGGAGTAACACCCATGTGAGAAAACAAGTCGCCACTCATAGAACCAACCCTACGAACCAATGGACTCTTACAATTAGGACAAACCTGAATGTCAACATACTTTTTCTCTTTTGTCAATTCGTCCAACTTTTCAACTAATTCTGGTAAAAACTCACTTTCAACCTACTCAGTCCCCACAAGACTAAGCTGACTCTTTTGTTTTTTCTTCTTTTTCTGTTTGTTCTCCGACATCGACACCACTTTTAAGACATACTTATACGCACACTTATTTTAATGTTTATATGGTGCATACTGTATATAGTGTTATTGTAGAGGAAGTTGCATGTGAAACTCATAATATCAAACCGCTCGGGCGTACCAATTTACGAACAAATAAAAGAACAGATAAAAACAGCAATTTTTTCCAACGAACTAAAAGAAGACGACTTACTACCCTCCATCCGACAACTTGCACGAGACTTAAAAATCAGCGTCATCACCACCACACGAGCATACAGTGACCTAGAACAAGAAGGCTTCATCGTCAACATGCAAGGAAAAGGATGCTACATACTGCCACGCAACAAAGAAATAGCACGAGAAAACGCCCTACACAAAATAGAAAACGCCCTCAGCACAGCAATTACTGCTGCAAAAAACGAGGACATAACCAAAGAAGAAATCATCGAAAGAATACACCTTTTATGGGAGACAAAATACGATGAATAATAAAAAAGAAAGAAACATCCTCGAAGTTCAAGGACTACACAAAAGCTATCCCTCATTACATTAAATGACATAACCTTTAACCTGCCAAGTGGCTACATCATGGGGTTTATTGGTCCAAACGGAGCAGGCAAAACCACCACAATCAAACTGTTACTAAACGTCATCAAGGGCAACTCTGACAACGTTAAACTATTTGGTCAAGCTGGAAATGTCGTACAGAACAAACAAATCGGCGTTGTTATGGACATACCAATGTATGTTGAAGACTTGACACTTCGAGATGTTGAAAAAGCTATATCATCCTTCTATTCAAATTGGGATAAAAACAAATACACAGACTACTTAAAACGGTTCGGACTTGAATCTAAGAAAAAGGTTAAAGAATTATCTCGTGGTATGAAAGTAAAACTTCAAATCGTGGTTGCTCTCTCTCATGATGCCAACTTACTAATTCTCGATGAACCAACCAGTGGACTTGACCCTGTAGCACGTGACGAGATATGCGATTTGCTACGCGAATTTGTTTCTGATGAGACCAAAGGTGTTCTATTCTCCATCCATATTACAGCAGATTTGGATAAAACTGCTGACTACCTTACCTTTATTCTAAACGGAAGCATTGCTTTCACTGGCACAAAAGACGAGTTGTTTGAGAAATATATGCGTGTAACTGGTGGTCTCCATGATTTGAACACTGACCAAAAGGGTTTTGTTATAGGCTATCGGGAACACAGTACCGGCTTTGAGGGCATGTTAGAGACGACAAATAGCAGTAAATTACCAAAAACGGTTATGATAGAGAGAATTACTCTTGACGAGATTATCATTTTCTTGAATAAGGGGGTAAAACTTTATGACTAATCTAAAAAATTTTATACAGTTGAATTTTATGACGGCTAAACCGTATTTTACAGTTAAAACTCTGCTGATTATCAGTATGGTGATACTATTCCAAGCTATAATGACTGGTTCTGTTTTTTCGGAAATCGGCGTTGGTGCATTGCTTGGCACACTGTTTATGGGTTATCCATTTGCATCTGCGGAGAAAAACAACCTCGATACCTTATATGCAACGTTGTCAATCAAACGAAAGGCCGTTGTTGCAGGACGATACCTCTTTGCATTGTTACTTAATGGTGGCACTATTCTGTTTGCGTTTGTTCTTGCATCGGCAGGGCTGTATTTTGTGGGAGCAGTTGGCTTCTCATATAGCAGTATTGGTGTGAGCCAAATTGAGCCATGGATTATGCTGGCTGCAATGTTCATAGGCATACAAGCCATACAGTTACCAATTTACTTCAAGGTTGGCTATGCGAAAGCAAAGTTTCTCAGTATAGTTCCATTTGTTGCTCTGATAGCAGGCTACTTTATGTTCCTAAACGTGTCAGATGTCAGCGCAGGACCTATAGGGTTTTTTGACAAGCTAGCTGTCACTGGTTTGGTTGTACCTGCAATAGTTGTAGTGTTGGTCGGCATCATGTTTATTTCGTATGGTCTATCGGCAGGGTTTTATAAAAAACGTGAGTTTTAGAATCAAGTGCCTTGAGTTAAAAAATTTCACGATTGCGTTTTTATGCGCTCTCGTGAAATTTTGAATTTTGTCAATTTTTTGGTTACATGCTTTATCTTTTTTCAGATTCCATCATAGAATTTGTGCATTTCTGGTGCTTTGAGACCTCACTGATGGTAATTCCAAGTTAATAGACCTCTTGCGAAACTAAGAATTGCGTAAAGGTTTGAATTGTTATCCCGTCAAAAGAATGTTTGGACTTAAAGTTTAACCTGATTTAGGTGTTTAATTTTTTCAAAAAACAGATAGTTTCGCAAGAAGTCTAATGAACGAAAAATTATTAAAGTCAAGCGGTCTCATTTTGTTTAGTGTTTAATATGAAGTCTCAAAGTCTATATCGCGATTTTGAGGATAAGAACCACCACCCGATTAGGTGAGTCCTGGCGACCGCACCAAATATTTTAAGTTTTTATTTTGTTGTTTTTAAACTGGTTTTACTGTAAATATGGTTGAATGCTTTGAAATAAGAAAAGGGAGATGTTTTAGTTTTATGAAATTATTGTTGCTGAGATGAGTGTTACTGTTTGCGTTGGTTTGCTTAGTTCGTTGCCCATTGAGGGGTTTACGGTTACTGGGACTCTTGCTATTGCGTCAACTACGTCTTTACCTTCGATGACTATTCCAAACGCGGTGTATGTATTGTCAAAGTCAGCAGAGTTGTTGTCTACGGTGTTTATGAAGAAGCTGCTTGTTGCAGAGTTAGGGTTAAAGGTTTTTGCCATGGCAATTGTGTATTTGTAGTTGTGGTTGTATGAGCCTATTTCATCATTTATAGTTTGCAAGTCTTCGTTTATTACGCCGCCTTGTATCATGAAGTCTTTCATTATTCTGTGAAATACTGTACCGTCATATTTTCCTGCTTCAACCAGATTTAGAAAGTTTTTAGTTGTAATTGGTTTATTGTCAAATAATTGAATTGTTACATTACCCATGTTTGTTTGCAGCAAAACTTTTGTGTCATTGGTTGCAGGAGTTTGGATAGGTACTACCGTTGGAGTTGGAATTGGCGAACTGGGGTTATTTGAGCCAAAGCCGCCAGCAAAGTATGTAATTGCAATAATTGATACTACGATAGCTAAAACGCCAATAATTAAGTATAATTGTTTTTTTGAGCCACTGTTAGATTTATGTGTGTATTGTACTGATTTTTTACGATTATATTTAGGAGCCATAACTCAAAGTCTACAAGACATTATATAAAATTTTTTCCAAAATTCCATGTCAACTTATTTTAGTGTTTCGATGAGGAATTCAGAAACTTCGTTTAAGTTTTTGGCAACAAAATCAGCATGTATATTGTTGCTGGTCACTAAATTTTTTAGCGAGTGAAATTGTGAACAAACAAACACCGTTTTAATTCCAGCATTTTTTGCACCTTTGATGTCTTCAAGTGGACTGTCGCCAACATAGACTGTTTCATCAGCTGTTACTTGTAAGCGTTCTAAAATGTCTTTGAATATGTGTATTGAGGGTTTTCTCCAGCCGTTCTCATCAGAGATGACGATTGCGTTGAAATATTTGTTTATACCTAGCTGGTTGAGACTGAAATGGACAACTGGCGCGTATGTAAAGTTGGAGAGTAAACCGACTTTGCCATGGTTTGTTGCTTGTTTGAAGAGTTTCACTGCCCCAGTTCGTAGCCTAAGGGCATCTATGAAGTCTTTAAAGAAAACATTTAACGCTGTTTTAATTGACACATTTTCGGAGGTAACATTGTGACCTAACTCGTTTAAAGCTTCAGCAACCCAAATGGCGTTTGTCACTTCACGCAACTCACCATAACGTACTATACGGTATTTCTTATGCGCTCTATCATATGCTTCTAAAAAATTGTTAACAGCAATTTTGAAACCTTCATTGACAAGTGCTGTGTAGAGCTTCATTTTAGAAGTTTCCATGTTGTAACCAGAGCAATTAACAAGTGTTCCTATGTAATCAAAAATTATGGCTTTAATTTGTCCCAAACCTTCTCAGCCCCTATTAGAGATTTTTTTCGACAATGTGTTTAAGTGTTTGACCAACACTTGTGATAAGTAGTTTAGCTTCATCGCCAATGGCTGTTTCTACAGTTGGGTCAAAAAGGACTTCTCCAAGAAAGCGCAGACCAAGTTTTCTGGAGCATATCTCTATGCTGTTTTTGGGGTTATTTGCTGTTTGTTTCATATTTTCCACTATACCTATGATACGCGCTTTTAACTCACAGAGCAGGGCAACTTGCTTTTTTACTGTTTCAAATGCCAAAAGAGAGGATGTGGTAACGATTAAAAATTCAGTTCTATTAATCAGTCGTAAAACATCAAGGATGATGTCTCCAATTCCAGGTGGCATGTCGATAATTAAAAAGTCCAGATTTCCCCATTGTGTAACTGCTAAGAGCTCAATTAACGCGTTAGAAACATCTGCTCCGCGTAAAGGCGCAGGGTTTTCACCTACAAAATAAACAAGCGACATATACTTAATCTCCTTTACCAAGGGAGGAAGTATACCTTTGTCTTCTTGTAGAACAGTAACTTGTGCATTTAATATAATATGAGTTGATGGACTAGTGAAGTCTAAATCAAACAGACCAACTTTATAGCCTTCATTTTTAAGAGTTAACGCTAAAGTGGTTGCGACCAGACTTTTTCCGACACCACCTTTACCGCTAGAAACTGCAATAATACGCTTTACATTTACAAGACGTTTATCTATCACGTTAACTCGGGGATCAATCATGCTGGGTTATTTAACTCCTTGAATATTGTCAAGCCAAATGCCACGCCCACTGGCTATTTCAAAATCTGGACTGATACATTTTGGGCATTTAATGAAAGTATGAGCTGCTTCGGGCACAAAATGTATCGCTTCAACAGTTGTAACATCAAGACTTTCTTTTTTGAGCTGCCAACTGGTTCCACAGACACGACATTTCAGTTCAGTTTTAACTTTAAGAAAACGGAATTTGGCGTTTTTAAATAAATTTGATTTTATTTCGTTTAATGCAAATTTTAGAATCTTTGGTTCAACATCTTGAAGTTCGCCCATTCGAATTGTCACTTGAGTAACTTCTCTTAATTGTTCCTTTTCAGCAATTTGTGCTGCTGCTGTTAGTATTGCGTCAGCTAAGGCCCATTCATGCATAAACCAGTTTTAAGCCTTAGAACAATTTAAAAATATTGCATAGTCAAAGCCAAGTTTTCAAAAATCAAACATACAAACAAGGGGTAACCAATTAGCAACAACAACAGAATCACCAAATGAGACAAGTTTAAAAATTTGGTCATGTCATAAAATGTTTTAATGTGCGAATATCTGACTCTTATGGTTCAGGTCAGCATTTGTACGGTATCAAAAATTGTAAAAGTGACATGCCCTTTTTGTGGTAGCGACAAAATCTCAAAAAATGGACACCACAAACATGAAAACAAGTCTACAACTGCAATAACTCCCAGTGTAATCACCGTAACTTTATAGAACAATACACCCACAAGCCTACCTGCCAAAAATCCGTAACCAAGCACTAAAAATGACTGCAGACGGTACTGGAACACGTGCCACAGGACGTATTTTAGGCATTTCTAAAGATACCGTTACCGCAATTTTAAAAAAACAAAAGGCTGATCTTGGCAAGTAAATTGTAATTACGTGTGTAATTTGAAAGACCAGGGACTTGAGGTTAAAATTGTATCCTCCAACTAAGTTAAAGTAGCTGAGGCAGAGTTTGATGAGGTGGGTTTTTTTGTTTCTGATAAGTCGCATCGGTGTTGGTTTGGTGGGCTATAGATCATAATACTGGTGTTTCTTTGGTGTATTGTTTTGGTGTATGGGAACACAGATGTCTTGGGGAGTTACGTTGTTTGTTTGCTCCTTTTAGGA
>JAITCR010000045.1 GCA_031282985.1 Nitrososphaerota archaeon
GTAACGTTGTTTACCGTGATGATGACCGTTTTTTACTGAATTATCTTTTTTGCATTTTGGACAAATCACAAAACAATCCCAAAAACACTACGCCCTCATTCCAATATAAACACTCTCAACAATTCTATATGAAATCAACACATAAAAATGCTAAATTTTGAATATACCCGACAACAATACATTCCATATTTTATTATCGAAAGCTATATTTGGAAATAATCGCAACCATTCCCAGAACCAGAATTCAAAAGTTACGATTTATAAGGGGTAAAAGAATGTTTTCAATAGAAGTAACGAATCTTAAGAAAAGCTATGGCAGTCTTAAAGCAGTTGACGGCATCTCTTTTAAGGTTAAACAGGGAGAAGTTTTTGGACTACTTGGTCCAAACGGTGCAGGCAAAACAACCACCATAGAAATCATGGAAGGACTACGTGAACGGGACAGCGGAGACATCAAAATCTTCGGGTTAGACCCTTGGAAAGATGGCTACGAAGTACACAAAAAGATCGGGGTAATCCCTCAAGAATTCACCTTCTTTGAAAAAACCACTCCAAGAGAGGCAATCAAATATTATGCAAGCCTCTTCAATGTTAAAGTTGACGCTAACACAATTCTAAAAGAAGTCTTACTTGACGAAATGGAGAACCATGTTTTCGAAAGCCTCTCAGGAGGACAAAAACAAAAAACAGGACTTGCCCTCTCACTGGTAAATTCACCTGGACTGCTCTTCCTTGATGAACCAACCACAGGTTTAGATCCTAATGCCAGACGAGCCATATGGGAAGTCATTCGCAAGTTGAAAGCCAAAGGAAAAACCATCATTTTAACCACCCATTATCTAGACGAGGCACAACAACTCTCAGACAGGGTAGCCATCATGGATCACGGACACATTGTAGCCATGGGAACTACAGAAGAAATTATCCAACAACATGGTTCAGGCGAATATTTAGAAATTCAC
Organism: Nitrososphaerota archaeon; assembly: GCA_031282985.1. GTDB lineage: Archaea > Thermoproteota > Bathyarchaeia > Bathyarchaeales > Bathycorpusculaceae > Bathycorpusculum. The sequence continues at coordinate 963 of JAITCR010000045.1, forward strand.
GGAGACCAACAACTTGCGGACTACATTAACACAAACACTGAGCTACAGGGAAAATATGATAAAGCCAAAGGAATAATCACTATACCATTAAAAAAGAAAATAGACATGTTGGCAGCATTGGCAGCTGCTGAGCAGTCAGGGATGAAGTGGGGCGAAATTCAAACACGTCAAGACAGTCTCGATGATGTATTTATCAAGTTGATTAACGAACCATTTGGCGAGCAAGAAGAAGAGAAACCGATAGAACAGAAAGTAAACAAGAAAGGACACGTTAAACATGGTTAGTCTTAGACGTATTTACGTAGACTTTAAAGTATTCAGTATTGGTTATTTGAGAAATAAATTTGGATTATTCTTTGGCTTAATTTTCCCAGTTATTTTGATTTTGATTTTCGGGGCTATTTTCAGTGGAGACCCAGAAACAATTAATGTTTATGCTCAGAATCAAGACACGGATGCATTTGGCCAAAACATCGGCAACGAGTTCCTCACGGCGCTAAATGAATCCTCAACAATGAGGGTTATAACGGTAGACATTTCTGAAAATTTTCCAGACTATTTAGCGGCGCATTCAGCGGCAGATGGCATAATTATTCCGCATAGTTTCACGGAGGATTACATACTAGGACAACATGTGAATATTACAGTTTACGGTAGTCCTGCGTCAAGTACAAGCGGAATTGTCAGCGGAACAGTTAATGGATATGCTAATTATTTCAATTTACAACGCTTCAACGGTACCATAGTCATAGGTTTAACTTCAACCACTGTTAACACGAAACAAACTTCGTATATTGATTTTCTAATTCCAGGCTTAGTCGGCTTTTCTATTCTAACAAACCCAATGTTTTCACTAGTCAACATTGCCGCAGATTACAAGAAAAATAAACTCTTCAAACAACTCTCATTAACACCATTAACGAAAATGGAATGGTTAATTGCTAAAGTCTTATTCTACATCGTTCTATCACTCGCAGGCTTCCTGTTAATGGTTGGAGTAGGAGTTTTCGCCTTCGGCGCACACATCACACTATCATTATGGTTAATACCTTTTCTATTCCTAGGACCTATGCTCTTTGCTTCATTAGGTATGCTAGTTGGTACAGTAACTAAAAACCCAGAAACTGCAGGAGTAATAGGCAACATAGTGACTTTTCCAATGATGTTCTTAGCAGGCACGTTCTTCCCAATAGATAGCATGCCAGGATACTTACAATCTGTTGCTCATGTTCTCCCATTATTCTATGTTACTGAAGGCTTAAACAACGTCATGGTCTACAACAACATATCAAGTGCACTCATAGACGTAGCAGTACTAGGCGTAATAACTTTAGTTATCTTCATCTTAGCAGTAAAACTGTTCAAATGGAGAGAAGACTAAACAAAAATTTCAGCCAATTTTTTAGGCTTTAATTTTTTTCAAAAAACAGATTACCTCAGTATATAATGCCTCTGTGACTCCATTTTTACTTTTAGCGCCATCAACACGTTTAAGCAATCCTTGTGTGACATATTTTTGGTATATTTCTTGAACACACTGCTGAGTTTGGAAATTCTCCATCACAGACTTTTTCCGTTTAAGCCGATCCAAAACTAGTTCAGGAGCAACATCAATAAAAATTGCCAAGTCAGGTTTTTGTGCGTTAGCATTTATAGTTTCTATCCAATCCAAATTTAAGCCGGCACTACCTTGGTAAGCGAGGGATGAGTAAACGTAACGATCAGAAACTACGATTTTATTCTCCTTTAAGGCAGGAACAATAGTGTTTTGTACATGTTCAATTCTATCAGCTGCAAAAAGAAGAGCCTCAACTGTTGGGGGCAGGCGTTTATGTTCAAAAAGACGTTTACGTATAAAATGACCAATTTTTCCTTTACTGGGCTCTGCTGTAAAGACAGCATTATAGCCTGCTTCGCAAAGTTTTTTTGTTAACCGTTTAGCTTGAGTTGACTTTCCGCTCCCATCTAAACCTTCAATGCAGATAAATACGCCTCTCATAGTTACCCCTTTGATTACTCAGATTAGCGTTAACCATTATATGTAGCTACATAAATATAATTTGTAAACAAAAAAGGCGCAAAAATTATGCCAAAAGCTTACTGGGGAGAAATTAAAGATCCAGTACATGGTTACGTGTACATTACGCAAACAGAAAAAAACATAATTGACACATACCCAATGCAACGTCTACACAGAATCAGGCAACTTGCAGGATCTGAATATGTATACCCCGGTGCTAACCACACGCGATTTGAACACAGTTTAGGGGTAATGTTTCTAGCAGGCAATATACTTGAAAACCCACATATCTCCCCAGAAGTCACAGAAGATGAAGTAGACACGACCCGAATCAGCGCATTACTACATGACTGTGGACATGGCCCCTTCTCACACGTATTTGAACACTTACTACTTAAAGACTTACACAAAACCCATGAAGATATAACTTCATGGCTCATTGAAAAAAGTGAAATAGCAGACAAACTCTCCAAAAAAGGATACACCCCAAATGAAATAGGCAAACTCGCAGTTGGAAAAGCAAACAAGACAGGCAAAGCATTTCTTGACCAAATAATCAGTAGTGGTGTTGATGTTGACAAAATGGACTACATTTTAAGAGACACATACCACACAGGTGCCGAATACGGCTTTATAGACGTTTACCGGTTAATACATGCTCTTGATATTTTAGGTGAAAACTTAGCTGTTGAACTTGGCGCACTCTCAGCCCTAGAAGCATTCATGATCGCTCGTATTGAATCCTTCAAAAGCATCTACTTCCACCGTATGGGACGAGCCGCACAAATTATGCTAGCAACCGCCATGGATAAAGCAAACAAAGAATTAGGCTTAACCTCGTTTAAAACACCTGAAGAATATCTCCAGCTTGATGACTACACTGTTTGGTCAGCACTAAAAAAATGCAAAGCTTCTCAAATGATTATCAAAAATTTGGAACAACGAAAAATACTAAAATGTGCTTACGAACGTACATTCTATGAAAAAGACGATATTGTTTCTAACTTGTTTAGCAAGGAAGCTTACCGTACGCAAATTAGAAGTGAAATTGCAAAAAAAGCTAACGTAGATGTTGAAACAGTAACTATCGATGTTCCAACTGTGCCATCAGTTCCATACCATCGGGCTGTTATGATGGAAACCACAGAAATTCCAGTATTCACCAGAAGTACAAAAGGTAAAAGAGACCGGCAAAAACTGGGTGATAGCTCAAAAATTTTTGAAACCCTCAAGGGCTTTATGAACATCATCCGTGTCTACACTAATGAACAGAACCGAGAAATAGTTGAGAAAGCAACTGTAAAAATTTTAGGCAATATACCCTATGACACAAAAAGCTCTTTTTAATTTTCTTTGTATGTTTTTCTTATATACTAGTCATTGCTTAAAATGAATGAAGCAGTATATTTTGCAGGGAAGGAGCAAAATTGGCGCAAAACAACGCAGTTAACCCCGAAAAAAACAAGATAATTCGTGTTCAAATAAAAAAGAACCCTGAGCCGTCAGCTGCGCTTTACAGCGAAAAAGACGTACGTACAATCGTTGACGAGTTCGTCACGGCATGGATAAAAGGAGACATAATAATCCGTTTCCCAACCGCTAGTGAAATAGGCAAGCAAAATCCATTAAGTATTGCATTTCCTAAAGATCCTTCCGTTAGTGCAGAACTAAAAATCAAAGAACACTACATTGAACTAATTCTTGTTTGTGCAGGTGTAAAACCCGCTTCCAGTGAAGAACAGCAAAAAGCCATTTCGGAAGTCTTCAAAATGATACTTATGTTCCGTAGCGCAAACCGTATAGAAAACAAAAATATCTTAAAAGACCTTGAAAAACGCGTTATCGAATTGGAAAAAATCCAACAAAACCAGATTAAACTAGTTGAACAAATAACAGCATTTCTATTTAAACCCAAAAAATCTAGGTCATGCAGTAAAATGGTTGATAAAGTGGACTAATGATGCATAATCATTAGGCCTCTTCGGAAATTATAAATATTGTGTTGGGCTGTTTTATGTAGTTGTGGTTTAAATTATGGTTGATAGCGTTAGTCGGTATGAGAAAGCATCTAAATTACGTTCAGAG
>JAITCR010000079.1 GCA_031282985.1 Nitrososphaerota archaeon
GGGTATGTTGTGGTGTTGCTTGATGGTTTGTCTTCTCATAAGGTTGAGGGGGTTTTGGATCCCATATTTGATAGGGGTGCGTTTGTTTGGTTTTTGTCGCGTTATTCGTCGGATTTTGATCCTGTTGAGCTTGTGTGGTCGAAGGTGAAAGTGGTTTTGAGAAAGTTTAAAGTTAGAACTCGTGAAGAGTTGTAAAAAGCTCTAAAGATGGCCTTAGCTGCAATCACTCTTACCGATATTAAAAACTGGTTCAAACACGATGGATATACATCAATATGATTTCAAGTTGCTATACTGCCAAATCAATTCTTCAAATACATCAAGTACCGAGTCATGAACTTGCTAACAAAGCCTATTTGTGTGTCAGTTAATTTAACTAGGTGTGTATTGTTGTTTATGATAAAAGCTTTTTACCTATAACGCTATTTTATTAATTGATTAATAATGTCAAAAATTGTCCGTGTAGGAGTAACATTTCCGCCTAATTTGCTTAAAGATTTTGACGAGATCATAAACGCTATGGGCTATGACAGCAGAAGTAAAGCCATACAAGACTCAGTGAGGCTATTTGTTTCTGAACGTAAATGGTTAAAAGAAGAAGATACAAACCAAACTGGCGTAATTTTAATGGTTTATGATCATGAAGTACGTAACTTAGAAAGCGGTCTTACAGAAGCTCAACATCATCATTCAAACTTGATTTCATCAACAATGCATATACACCTTGGCGAAAGTGATTGTTTAGAAGTTATAGCAGTAAAAGGAAAGAGTTCAGAAATAAAGCATTTGAGCGATGAATTGGCAACAAGGAAAGGTGTAAAAATTCTCAAAGCAACAATAGTGAATGTTTAGACTATTTATTTAGCTCTTCACTTCAAACATTCGCTCCAAGGCGTCCCGTGCGTTTTTAGCAACTGTCTCAGGGATTTTTATCAAATGTTTCTCTTCCTTTAGAGAGGTATAAATTCGCTCAAGTGTTGTTAATTTCATATTAGGGCAAATTGCGCCATCATATGCGATAATGAATTCTTTTTCAGGATTTTCTTTTTTGAGGCGGTGCATTATACCATTTTCTGTGCCGACAATGAATTTTTTAGAGTTTGACTCTTTGGCGTATTTGCACATTTTTGAAGTGCTGCCTATGAAATCGGCTACTTTACGGGTTTCATAGCTGCATTCAGGATGAACCATAACAGTTGCGTCGGGATGTTGTATTTTTAAAATCATAATATCTTCAGGTTGAAATAATAAATGTGTTGGACAAAAGCCCCATTCAGGGATTGAAATGATTTTTTTACCAGTTATCTCAGCGACATATTCACCTAAATTGCGATCAGGACCAAATAGTATAGTGCCTGCATCGAGAGATTGAACCACTTGAACAGCATTGGCAGAAGTACAACATATGTCGCTGTGGGCTTTTGCAGCAGCTAAAGTGTTAACGTAAACCACTACAGGTGCATCAGGATAGAGAGTTTTAGCACGTTTTATTTCATCAACTGTTAACATTTGGGCCATTGGACAACGTGCGCCAGTACAAGGCAAGAGAACTTTTTTCTGTGGGTTCAAAATAGCAGCAGACTCTGCCATAAAATCCACAGCAGAAAAAACAATCACTTCGGCATCTTTCTCTTCCATAGCCTTTCGGCTAAGCTCAATACTATCACCGGTATAATCAGCTATATCCTGCACTTCTGGACGCTCATAATTATGCGCAAGAATTATCGCTTTCTTCTCTTTTTTAAGGTCGAGGATCTTTTGCGTCAAATCCATAGTTTACGCCTTTTAAACCCTGAAGATAAAAAGGTAAGAGGTTTACTTAACAGATATAATCTTTACCCTAACAAACAACACTTTTGATATAAAGCACTCCCAAGAGGCCCTAAACACATGAAATACACAACAACAAAAACAACTAAACATACACACTTTTTTACAGTTAGACAACATTCGTTTAAAAATAAACGGTTATCAAACGTTACTTTTTAAGTGCTAATAGAAGTTCTGTTAGGTCTTTAACAAATATAGCACCATGTTCTTTGAGTTGACGCATTAAACTAACAGCTGCCTGTCCAGAGGTAAAATCTCGTTCTTCTATAGGAGTTTCATCTATAACGTAGGTGGAGATACCACATTTAGCTGCATCTATAGCTGCTTCTATATTTTTGACGTTACCTAATCCGAATGGGACGGCAGTTAGAATCACCATGTTTGCGTTTTTAATCATGGTTAGGTTTGCTTCGTATGCTTTGTTGGTTATAGCTGAGAAGGGTGGGTCTGATATGGAGAGTATTTTTAATAGTTCGCATGTTTCAAAGTCAGAGTCTGCATTGTTTAAAACACCAGCGGAGACATTGTAGCCTTCATCATGGAAATATTTTAAGAGAAGTGTTCCTGTTCCAGCGCCGCAGATTATGTGTATGGAATAGTTTTTTTCTTCAGAGGGTTTTTTGGGTGATAGGGGAATAACATATGGAGAGTTTGTTAAGGGGTTTTTGCGTATAATTGAGTTAACGCCAAAAACGTTTTGGATGTTTTCTGTTGTCATAACTTCTTCTACAGGTCCAAGGGCAGATACTGTGCCGTCTTTTAGCAGTAAGAGCATGTCACAGTATCTACTGGCCATGTTAAGGTCATGTATGACAGCGAGCACTGCTAAACCGTTTTTTGTACAGAGATTTTTGATTAAATCCATGAGTTCTATCTGATTAATTATGTCAAGATGACTCATAGGCTCATCTAGGAGAAGAATTTTTGGTTGTTGCGCTAGTGCGCGTGCGATGATTACCCGTTGTGCCTCACCACCACTTAATTCGTTAATAGGCCTATCTGCAAGACACCAAGTGTTAGTTAGCTTCATCACATTTTGAGCAATTTCTACATCTTTTGCGTTTTCCATCTGAAAATTACCCAAATGTGGATTACGTCCCATTAAAACAACATCCATAGCTGAAAAATTAAAACCAACATCATTATGTTGAGGAACCACAGCCATAATTTGAGCTACCTGTCGGGGTTTTAATGTATATATGTCTTCTTTATTGATTAAAATAGAGCCGCCGTGGGGTTTTAGCACTCTGCTTATGCTTTTTAAAAGAGTAGTTTTTCCTGAACCATTTGGACCTAAAATACCCAAAAAACAGCCAGATTTAACTTCTAAACTGACGTTAGATAAAATTTTAATAGAGCCGTAGTGGCAGTCCACACCGTTCATATTTAAGGTGACCATGTTTTTTACATCCTGTATTTTTGTCTGCTTCTACGGAGAAGAAAAACCAAGAAAGGCCCACCAGCAAGAGCAGTTATTATGCCCACAGGTATCTCCGTTGCGCCTCCAGCAGCTCTAGCAAGATTGTCACATACAATAAGATAAATAGAACCTAAAAGAATCGATGCAGGTATAAGCAGGCGATGGTCTGGGCCAACGAGAAGTCTTGTTATGTGGGGAATCATTAACCCTACAAAGCCAATTAAGCCACTAATAGAGACTGCTGCGGCTGTCATTAAAGAGCCTAAAATTAAGAGGATTTTTTTTGTCCGTGCAGTATTTACGCCTAAATGTTGTGCTGTATCTTCACCAAGAGCGATCATGTTTAAGTCACGAGCGTAAAAATAAGACAGCACAATGCCTACTAAGATAAATGGTAAAACAGACCACCAGTTAAGCCAGCCGATGTTAGTTATACTACCAATTTGCCAATTAACTAACAAATTAAGTTTATGATCAGTTGTCATAAATTGCATAGCTTGAAAAATTGCCGCCAAAAAAATAGACACTGCAATACCTGTAAGCAACAAAGACATTTCAGGAACTCTAACACCTACCTGTGAAATTTTATACACAAAAAAGATCGTTACTAAAGCAGACAAAAATGCTGCCAGAGGTACAATAGGAAAACCAAAAAAAGTCAACCCAGCGCCCCAAAGAATAGCAACACCAGCACCCACCGAAGCTCCAGCAGACACACCTAAAACATATGGGTCTGCCATAGGATTTTTAAAAACACCTTGAAAAAGTGTACCTGAGGCAGAAAGAGCAGCACCGATAATTAGTGCTGAAAGTATGCGTGGCAAGCGAATATTAAGAATTATAGCCTGATTAGCTAACTGTTCCCGTGAAAAAGTGGTTACATCGATAAAACTGTTTATGCCCGGTATTCTGGTGCCAAGGTAAGTCAAAATGTCTGAATAAGATATGAAGGTATAACCAATGTTTAAAGAGACAATAATTGTTATAATAAGAGTGATTATAAGTCCAGCTATGATTAGTTTCCAGCGTTTTGCACGCTGACTATAACTATTCTCTATACTGCAATTTGTGTTATTTTGAGTTATTGTGTTGCTCAATACTTGTCACTCGATAAGAGAAGCTATGGGAAAAGGTCGGGGTATAGGCAGGCTGCTATTGTTTGAACTTGTTCTGCAACTCTAATGCCAGGTTGATTAAATAGGCCTGAGTCAATGACATAAACGTGGTTATTTTTTACTGCATTAATGGTGCTCCATCCCGGTCGGGCTTTAACTGTGTTAACGCTACCATAAGAGGGTTCTCCACCCATGTCTGTTGGTAGCAGTATAATGTCAGGGTTATCGGTTATGATAACTTCTAAATTGGTGATGGGGTACTCTTCAGATACACTACGGAACAAATTAACGCCTCCAGCTGTGTCAATAACATCATTTAACCAAGAGTTTGCACCAACAGTCATAAAGCCTGCGTTAGAACACCAAATTTCACAATACACCATTGGTTTTTCGGCAATGTTTGCAGCCTTTATGATAGATACAACATTGTTAATTTGGCTATTTAACCTATTTACTGATGCGTCTGCGGAATTTTCTGCACCAGTAGCTTTTCCGATTAACTTTATAGTTTGATAAATATCATCTATACTTTTGGGACCTACAACAATAACTTTTAACCCAAGATCCCTCATATTTGGAATCATTGCATCATTTATATCAGTTGTAAATATGACATCAGGCTGTAAAGAGAGTATAACTTCTAAACTTGGCGTTGAAAACCCGCCAACACTGGTCATGTTACCAGCTGTAAACCACGCAGAAAAGTCATATGGAGAGTCATCATAATCAGTTAAACCAACAATTTTGTTGCCTACACCAATTTCAAATAGAATTGGAGTAACACTTGGTGCTATGGATATTATTCTGTCAGGAACCGATTCTAACGTTGTTTTATGACCTTGGCTGTCTGTTATAGTTATACCCTCTTTAGTTTGTTGAGAATTTCTATTTGAATAGACAACAAAAAATGCGGATGTAGCAATGATTGTAATTAAAACAAATGATACTATGACTTTAATCTTTTCCAATTCCCTGTTTTGCTCCTTTAATTTCACTCTTTCATTTGTTGCTTTCGTTAACCACACTTATTAACTTTGATTAACACAAGTTGAATAGAAATTGAATTCGTGTGGCAGCAATATTACTTCATCAAGTAACAGATAAACACCAGCATAATTTTAACGCCACAACATTTGAAGCTACAAAATAATAGTTAAAAAGTCTCTTTAGGAAGACTCCAATAGGATGTTTAACAAACGTTTTTTGTAATTAAGATGACAACATATGAGAAGCGAACTGGCAAAGTTTAAAGAAAAAAAGATACCACTCGAAATAGACAATTTAGAAGCAAAAGTTGTATATCACACGTATCAAGGCATTGAAACTAACACGGTAGTGCTCGAGATTGGTTGTGGGGTGTGTTGAAATAGTTTGTGGTTATGTGGATTGGTAGTGAGTATGAGTGGTGTTGTTGTTTGTAAAGTGTCCGTATTGTGGAAGTGTAAAAGTTGTGAAATTTGGAAAACATCCTAATGGAGCGCAACGATATGCTTGTCATAATGAGGAATGTTCCCGTTCAGTGTTTCAACTTGACTACAAATATCGTGCCTGCGAGTCGGGAGCGAAATTTCGTATTCTTGAAATGGTCATAAATGGTTCAGGAGTTCGCGACATTGCACGAGTACTCCACATAAGTACAGATGTTGTTATTGATACGTTAAAAAAAGAAAACTGGAATCAACAAGTAAATCTAACATACCTAAAATTCCGTAAAGATGCCTCAGAAATCGTTATTGAACTTGTTTGCGTCGAAGAGGGGAGATGGATGAGATGCGGTCTTATGTTCATGATAAAGCACAGTGTTGGCTTTGGCATGCAATAGATCATTGTTCTGGTGAGGTTTTGGCGTATACGTTTGGGCACGTGAGCATCGTGTTTTGGAGGAGCTACTTTTGTTGTTAAAACCGTTTAGTGTTTCTAAGGTTTATGCGGGTGGTAATTATGTGTATGAAAAGATCCCTGGTTTTGATAAGGTTAAAGTTGGAAGAGGAATGCGCAAAAGATTGAGCGTAAACATTTGTC